>JBOGRL010000252.1:0-4709 GCA_050749505.1 Nitrososphaerales archaeon | reverse complement strand
ATACCATGCAATTCATTCAAACTCCCGAAAAGGTTCTGTGTGGATTTATCGGTTCGTAAAAGCTCATTTTTTTGGTGAGTTCAGGTTATCAGAGCATCACCCGAATATTCAAACTTCCAAAAAGGGTAGCAGTCACTTAAATAGAAGTTTGCTGCCCTAATTAAGAGCAAATGCGTCATACAAATATTGTAATGAAACCATTTGTTTCATACAGGAATCCATTGAAAACAATAGGAGACCCCCCTAGGGGGGTGGTGACGGCAGCTATAATGTCTATGTCCTAGCATTCGTTGATTCATATAAAAAAAGAGAAGCGCGTTCTCAACAAACGTCGAGTGTCCAAAAAAGAACTAGTTACTGCATTTCCAAAAGGATGATTTTTAGACAAAAAGCCGAAATTAACAATGGGACACCCTGTGCGATGGAAAGACTTTATTCGGCTTATGACGTCCTTCGGAATCAAGTGAAACTCGTGGAAAAAAAGAGTTCTCTTCCTCTGCAGGGCCTGAAAGTCTTAGAGCTGGCCAGTTTCGTAAGCGGGCCATTTTGCGGAATGATACTCGCTGACATGGGGGCTGAGGTCACGAAAGTGGAAAACCCTCTCGGGGGAGACCCGTTCAGGGGATGGGGCGGGGAAGAAAAGTTCAACCCCATTTTTCTCAGTCTCAACAAGAATAAGAAGAGCATAACTTTGGACTTGAAAAAGAAAGAAGGTCTCGGAGTATTCCTCAAACTAATAGAGCATGCGGATGTCCTGATAGAAAATTTTCGACCGAGCACTGTTTCAAACCTGGGCATTGATTATGAAAGACTCGCATCGATCAACCCACGCCTGGTTTACTGCAGGATCACGGGATTTGGGGCAGAAGGTCCCTACGCCGAGAGACCGGCGTACGATACAATAGGTCAGGCGTCGAGCGGGTTACTCAGCCTGCTCACAGATCCTTCATCACCGACCCCTGTCGGTTCCTCACTCGCAGATCACCTTGCGGGGATATTTGGAGCGATCGGGGTTCTCGGCGCGCTGAGGCAGCGCGAAACTTCAGGCAGAGGGCAGCTCGCAGAAACTTCCCTCTTGCAGGCATGCGTCTACTTTCTGAGTGAGCACGTAGGAAAGCATTTCTACACGGGCGAGATTCCGACCAAGAAATCACGAGTCGTTTCAGCCCAGGCATTTGCGTTCACGGCTGGGGATAAACTGCCGTTTGTAATCCATCTTTCCAGCCCGGAAAAGTTCTGGAACGGGCTCGTGAAAGCTGTTGGCGAAGATTACCTGCGCCCCGACGATCCGCGCTTCAACGCTCCGGGCAAGCGAAGGAAAAATTACGATGAACTCTATTCTCTGCTGCAGTCAGCATTTGCTACCAGGCCCCGCGAATTCTGGCTCAACAAGCTGCTTGAAAACGACGTTCCGAGTGCCCCTTTGAACAACTTGAAGGAGGTGTTCGAAGATCCCCAGGTCCGGCACCTGGATCTATTGAGGGACGTTACGCTCGAGAACGGGATCAGGACAAAACTTGTCGGAAGCGCAGTGACATTCTCCGACTCGAAGGATCAACAAGGTGAAACCGTGAAACCGGCGCCCGAGCTGGGTGAGCAGACTCTCGAGACTCTCAACATGCTGGGATATAGCTCGGATGAAATTGCTAAACTCAGGGAAAGCAAGGCCATTTGAGAATCCTCTTGGGAGAGAAATCCCCTTCGACGCCTTCCTTTTTTTCACAAAAAAAACGTGTTTCTTCCCTATGAGAGTATTTTGGTGGAGGGGCTGATAGTTTAATTGTCCCTGAGATCAAGAGTATTCGAGGCGAAGATCTCTTCGATGTTGAGTTCCTTTTTGATCAGTCCTTGCTCCTTTGAATACGACATGAAAGTTTCTATGACTTTCCTATTGTCACCCAGATTGTATGTCCAGGGATCTTTCGTTCCCAGATCCTTCATCTCTTCCTCCCAGTATACATGAGGCCAAAGCAAGTTGGAAAAGCGCGGATCTCTCATTCTCGAATAACTTTCCTTCTTTGACCGGACGCAAGCTCTCCAGACGCTCGTTGCGATCCACGGGTACTCCTCCAAGAGTTTTTGCTTTATGACTATGGTGTGCATTATAGGAAAGAGCCCAGTTCGCTTGTAATAGTCAAGCTCCACGCGCCTGTAATCATCAAAGAGCCTCTTGATTGCTGGATTGCCCTGTTCGAATATACTTGGAATATCTGAATCAAACAGTGCGTCGAGCTTTTCTTCCAAGAATAGTTTCTCCTTCTTTACTCCGCCCGTGCTCTGGATCGAAACATTGCTGGGCGGAGAGATGGGCAGGGGTTCTTTTTCCCTGTCGTAGAAGAATTTCATCTGTTCAGGCCGCACATCGTATTCGTGCTGGAGAATTGCCCTTATCCAGACTATGGCGGTCGGCTGGTATATGGGGATACCGACGCGTTTCCCAATCAAATCCCTCGGTTCCTTGATTCTTCCCTTCGTGTCCACGAAGATGTACGAGTGTCTGAATCGTCTGTGGGGAAACACTGGAATCGCAGTGATCGGCACGCCTCTGTCTCTGGCTATCAGGAATGAAGAAAGAGACATTTCCGAGATGTCATATTCCAGGTTTGTCAGCATGCGCCCAAAGTTTTCTATCCCGAAAGAAATGAAAATCGGATCGATTCCTTCAATAGGTACCTGGCCGTTTAGGACTGGGAGAGCTCTATCATATGCTTTCATGTGGACGCTGAGACGGAGTGGCGGCATGTGGAACGGATTTCAATTTGCAGCGAACTATTATCTTAAAGTTTTGCTGATGCATTAGTTGTGGAAAAAATTTGTTCTTATCGCTTTGCAATAATTGAGATAGGTTCGCGCTCCCAGCGATACCGCGAAAGGAATCCTAGGTTGCCCCTCGCATCTTCTTTCTGAGAAGAAGCATCCTTTGATACTCGAGTACGACCGTTCCGTTTTGATTAAGCATTTGATCTTCAAACGTGACAAGACCAGCTTCAGGATTTGATTTGGACTCCCTTTTGGAAAACGTTCGGGAAACGAGATGAATCCTGTCCCCGGGCCGGACGGGTGACTTGAAAGAGAGATTGTCGATTCCGACGAACGCGATGATGGAATCTCTGGCCAGATTCATCGAATACCACTGGCCGACTGCGATTCCGAGCGTAAATAGTCCGTGCGCAATAGTTCCTTCGAATCTAGTCTTCTTCGCAAACTCTTCATCGATGTGTAGTTGGCTGGTGTCTCCTGTTAGCTCTGCAAACTTTAGAATGTCCTCACTTGTTACAAGTCTTTGGTCTGAAGATTCGAACAAACTCCCAATTATGAAATTTTCATAGAACAAAAAACACGCAGCCCCCCATTTAATCTATCGAGTGAGGGTGAAAATGAAAAGACATATTTGATCTTTGCTTCATTTTATTCGGCACGGTGGAGAATACTGTTAAATAACGACCCTCATTCTCTGGAAAATCAGAGATTGTTGGTGGCTAGAATTTGACCGTCATCGATGCTCACACGCATTTTTCGCCAGTTCCGTACCTGTCCAAGATCAAGAGCGCTCCTACCGCGGAAGAAAGGCAGATCGAGATTCACATGCGGCCGGCTCTTGAGAGGATACCGCATGCAACCGACGTAGAAAAGCGCCTCGCGGATCTGGACAAGTACCAAATAGATTACGAGGTTGCAACCATACAACCAACGCTCGACCCAAACCTCCTGCCCGTTAAGGACGACAAACTAATCGAGTATTGCCGCTCAGCCAACGACTCGATGGCTAAGATGATGAACGATTCCAAGGGAAGAATATACTCAATGGGGTCGATACCGATCAATACGCCGGAGGGAGACGCCATCGATGAGATGAGGAGGGCGGTCAAAGATCTCGGAATGAGGGGTTTCTCCGTTCTCTCAAACATCCGCGGGACTCCTGTTGATGAGTTTGATTTCATCTGGGCCGAGGCCAACAGGATGGGCGTTCCAGTGTGGATTCATCCAGCTGACACGCCTCCCAATCAGTGCAGACGCTACGAAGATGAATACGACCTCCTGCACGTACTGGGCTGGCCATATGAAACGGCTATACTGCTTTCCAGATTGGTTCTTTCTGGAAAAATAGACAAGTATCCCAACACAAAAGTCGTTTCACACCATCTGGGTGGCATGATTCCATATTTAGCGGGGCGTCTATCTGAATCATACGACGGGAAAACAATCGCAAAGCCGGACCAAACGCCCGCGCGTCTTTCAAAGTCTTCTGTCTTGGACTATTTCAAGAGTAATTTCTGCTATGATACTGCGGTAGGCGGAAGCCAGGCTGCGATAAAGTGCTGCCTTGATACTTTCGGCTTGGACAGCATCGTGTTTGCCACTGATTATCCGTGGGGGCCTGACGGCGGCAGATCCAGGCTTGCAACTTACCCCGGGAAGGTTCGGAGCATCAAATTACCAAAAGAAGATGAGGAGAAGATTCTTTCGGGAAACATCAGTAAAGTCATGAGACTCTAGATATCTCTTAGCCTTCTACAGCTCTCCGCAGATCAATAGTCATCTCAAATTATGTATGACTCGAGAGTCTCGGGAGCAAACAATTCTTCTATCTTTCGTCTATTCTTCGAGAGCCCCTGCTCGTAGGCGTACTTTAGAAAGGTGTCAAGAACGTGCCGATTGGGATCTACTCCGTACGGCCAGTAGTCCTTCGTACCCATTTTCTTTACCAC
>JBOGRL010000251.1:0-4003 GCA_050749505.1 Nitrososphaerales archaeon | reverse complement strand
GGCTCAAGCTGAACTAGGCCGAGATCGTATAGAATTGAGACTACCGTCTGCCTTTCCTCTTTCAGCCCTACGACTGCCATCCGTTGCATGGTAGCAGGTTTCAGCAGCATAAAACGCGCTACGGCTCCTTGCTGAATTCTGAAAAAATGACTTCCTGTATTATCTTCACAATCTCGGCCTGGTCAATTTTCTTTGAAGCGATCCTTTGCGAGTCTTTCTGCGCCAAAGCAAGAAGCTTGTCAGCCTCAATTTGTGCAGCGCTTCTAGTCTTTTCAACTTCTTTTACTACGTATGTTTCAGCTTCAGCTTTCCCTGTGGATATCGAGGCCTCTCCCTCCTCCTGCAGGCGTTGGAGCTCCTCAGAAAGAGCCTTCGTCTTCTCGGCGATCTGCCTGCTGCTTGCTTCCTCGGCTTCCTTGATGCTCTTCAGAGTCTGCGTGTAATCGGCGGACATCATGTTACTACTACAACCTTCCAATTATGAGCAAGGCGAGGACGACCACAGCCAAGATCTTTGCAACCCTGAAAGATGTCAGGAGCACATAGAACATTTTTTGCTGTCTGTTCACAAATCCTGTTTGCAGCGGGCTGGGCTTTGGGAGAGGTTTCATCTTGTAATATTTTGGCATGTACTTTGACATATAGGCGTATTTTTTCTTGTCATCCTGCTGGGAGTTTTCATTCGACATCTTTCTTTTCTTCCTCCCTCTGATTCATCTTCCGCTTTACTGTTTTCAGTTTGGTAAAGCTCTCCCTCTCCATCTCATCGAACCTGAATTTGATGTACCTTGCATTCGCCTGAAGCCGAGGGATGAGTACGTTTTCGATGGCGTTTGACCTCCGTTTTGTCTTTTCGATCTCAAACAAAAGCTTCCGAAGAGCCGTCTCCTTTTCTGCGACGTCCAAGACCATCTGATGAATGTCCTGGAAGGCCTTGACTGCCTGGTTTATCGAGGCGGGAATCTCAAGCAGATATTCTTGGCCTGCCTGTCCGGAGCTTCTGGCGGTCACTTCGGGTATCCTGACCCCCATGACGTTCTTGCTTTTGAGAGTCAAGTCGTGGATCCTTGGGATTCGCATCGATTCGTACTCAAGCCTGACCGGCCCTACAAACATCTCCGAGTTGTGGATGCCCTGGAATCCCATGACCAGCTTTGCCTGCAGCCCGCTGCGGAGGCTAGCGACCTTCTTGCTCATGTTGAAAAATTCAAGGATTAGGGCCGACCTCTTCAGTTTCAGGAGTTTGAGCCCCTTTCGCGACATCGCGATCCTTCGGATGGTCCTCAAGTACTCCATCCTGGTGGGTCTGATGTTGATCGCGGCTGGCAGTTTGGATTGACGCCTTCTGCTACTTTCTCTTTCTGTATTTCTCGATTAGATCCGGCTTGATTCTCTTGATCTCAGTGTCTGAAAGCGGCTCAATTACCTTCCAACCGAGGTCGAGCGTCTGCTCGATGCTTCTGTCCTCGTTCAACCCCTGCCTTACGAATAGTTTCTCAAAGCTGTCTGCGATCCTGAGAAACTTTCTGTCTGTTTCGCTGAGCGCTTCCTCGCCCACGATTGCAGACAGCGCTCGAACGTCCTTCCCTTGCGCATAAGACGCATACAACTGGTCTGCTATTCCTCTGTGATCTTCTCTTGTCCTTTTTGGACCGATTCCCTGATTCATCAGCCTTGAAAGCGATTCGAGGACGTCTATGGGCGGATAGATTCCTGCCCTGTCGAGGTCTCTTGAAACATAGATCTGACCCTCTGTTATGTATCCAGTGAGGTCCGGTATCGGGTGAGTCTTGTCGTCAGCGGGCATCGTCAAGATCGGAATCTGTGTGATTGATCCCTTCCTCCCCTTGATCTTACCAGCTCTTTCATAAATTGTGGCCAGGTCGGTGTAAGTATATCCAGGATAACCCCGTCTTCCGGGCACCTCGTCTCGCGCAGCCGAGATCTCTCGAAGAGATTCGCAGTAGTTAGTCATATCCGTGAGGATCACGAGCACGTGCGTCTCCTTTTCGTATGCCAAGTATTCGGCAGTTGTTAGGGCAAGCCGCGGGGTAAGAATTCTTTCCATTGAAGGGTCAGACGACAGGTTGAGGAAAAGCACCGTTCTTTCAAGCGCGCCGGTTTCCTCAAACTGGCGGATGAAAAAGTTCGCTTCTTCGCTGGTGGTTCCCATCGCCGCGAACACGACTGAGAAATTCTCTGAAGAGCTTAGAACTTTGGCCTGCCTAGCGATCTGTGCAGCAAGTACGTTGTGCGGCAGCCCAGCTGCTGAAAATAGAGGTAGCTTTTGCCCGCGAACCAGAGTGTTCATCCCATCTATGCTCGAGATTCCCGTCTGTATGAATTCGGATGGTTCTTCCCTGCTGTACGGGTTGATCGCAGAGCCGACGATATCGACCTTATGCTTTGAAACTATGCTCGGGCCGTTATCACGCGGATTGCCCAGGCCATCGAAAACTCTTCCTAGCATTTCATCAGATACGGAGATCCTGGCAGTTTCACCCATGAATCTGACCGACGTTGCCTCGGTGCTGAGCCCGAGTGTTGAACCAAAGACCTGAATAATCGCCAAACCCGCACGAGAATCCAAAACCTGACCCCTGAGCCTTTCGCCCAACGCATTCGTTATCTCCACCATTTCGCCGTACGCAGCGTGCTCTACTTTCTCGACGAAAAGTAACGGCCCCGCGACCTGAGAAATTGTCTTGTAAGAAACTGGCTGCTGCTGCGGCATTTCTTACACCGTTACTCCTTGAACGAGCGTCGCAAACTCTCTATCCATGTCGTTTTCAATTTCCTTGACGAAAGATTCCGTTTGCTCCTCGGGAGTCCACTTCATCTTCGAGATTTTGGACTTTACACCCAGTGTCGTGATCTGCGCTGCCTGCGCTCCTGATCTTATGGCATCAGCCTCTCTCTTTCCGAATTCAAGTATTGTCTTCATCATAAGATATTGCTTTCTGATCGAGGCGTACGTATCAACGGGGTCGTACGCGCTCTGCTGCAGGTAGTCCTCTCTGATCATCTTTGCAACGTCCATGACACCTTTTTCTGATTCTGGAAGAGCGTCGTATCCGACCAGTTGCACGATATCCTGAAGCTCAGATTCCTTTTGGAGAATCTCGAGCGCTTCAGTTCGCATGTTTGGAAACTCTTTTGCCACTTTATCTTGGTACCAGTTCCGGAGGTCAGCCGTATACAACGAGTAACTCGTCAGCCAGTTTATTGACGGAAAATGTCTTCTCGCGGCCAAGCTCGCGTCCAGTGCCCAGAAGACCCTTGTAACACGCAATGTGTTCTGCGACACCGGCTCTGAAAAGTCTCCGCCCGGCGGCGAAACGGCGCCGACAACAGTCACCGATCCGATCCTTTCATCCGGTGAAATCGCAATGACCTTGCCCGCCCGTTCGTAAAATTCGGCTAGCCGGCTCCCCAGATAAGCGGGATAACCTTCCTCGCCCGGCATCTCTTCCAGCCTTCCAGATATTTCCCTCAGAGCCTCGGCCCACCTGGAAGTGCTGTCAGCCATCAACGCGACATCGTAACCCATGTCTCTGTAGTATTCGGCGATGGTGATTCCGGTGTAGATGCTTGCTTCTCTGGCCGCTACCGGCATGTTGGAGGTGTTTGCCACAAGTATTGTCCTCTCCATCAGTGGCCGCTTTGATCTCGGGTCTTCAAGCTCCGGGAAAGTTGCAAGGACTTCAGTCATCTCGTTTCCGCGCTCTCCGCACCCCACGTAGACAATGATCCGGCTGTCGCTCCACTTCGCGAGTTGTTGTTGACTAACAGTTTTGCCGGAGCCGAAAGGGCCCGGGATAGCCGCTGTTCCACCCTTTGCCACCGGGAAGAATGTATCGAAGACTCTCTGTCCTGTGAGGAGAGGGGTATCGGGGGGTAGTTTCCTCGAAATCGGCCTTGGAGTTCTGACCCGCCACTTGTGCGCAAGAAAAATGCTGACATCCCCACTTGCAGTCTTTACTGTTCCTATCGAGTCTCTGAT
>JBOGRL010000250.1:0-11372 GCA_050749505.1 Nitrososphaerales archaeon | reverse complement strand
AATTACAACTCCCGCAACGAATGGTGACAAATTCATAGTGCTGTCAACTGCGGGAAGGAGCGAAGAAAGAATTGTGTTTATCGAGTATACGGCGGAAAGGCTGAATCCTATAATTATTACAAATCTTAAGTTCAAGAAATGATCCGTTACTTTGGTGAATCGAAAGAGTTCGGTATATCGCTCTTTAGCTCCCTCAAGGAGGAGGTACTAAATCTTAATCTTGCCCATTTCATCTCTTTGGCAAGTCATTCATTCTCAATTTTCGAAATATCTAGGATCCTTCCTACAAGATAGTTTGCAATATCTTCGATGGTCATTGGTTTGCTATATGATGGTTGGCATCGCCGGCCCATCTATTGCCTTGAACCTAGTATGAGAAATGAGCGCACCGATTTGTTGGCTGATATCAACAAAACCGGGACCGCGGAGTCTGCTGACATTAGCCGCTCCTCCAGAATCAAGTCAGTTAGATTTACATTGTTCTTTCATAAATCGGAGGGCATGATCGAGGAGCGTGCGGCACGAATGGACGAAGTGTTGATGACAGAGGTCTCAAGGAACTCTTCTCGAACTCGTTCTGACACACTGGTGGCAGAGGAACCTTTGGAAATTCGTGTCCTGAAATTCGACAATTCCATCAATACTTGGATGCGTCACAGCGTCGCAGTTACGATGAGAACTCCGGGTAACCAACGAAGAGAAACAATACTTGTTGCACGGGTTGTTTAACGAGGTCACTTTTTAGCACGCTAGCCGCTCCAACTTTTGCTCAAGGAAGCTTTAAGCTTCTCTGTTTTAAGTAGTTCAAATAGTTCATTGCATTGATTCATTAACAAAAAAGCGCCGCAAAGCGATAACACAGTACCTTTCAGCAGTAGAGCGCCGGCTTCGGCCTCTTTTTCCTTAATCGAGAGATTACAAGCCGCCAAGCGTTCGCGAGGGGAAAGATTCCTTAGAAACTCCGTCTGCCGTAAGAAAATTTTGAGCGGGTGATTTCTTCTTCTTGCATGTCTCCACGCCTGAACTTGCTGTTACTTGTATTTGGGAGCTATAAGGGATAGGACTATTTTTGAACATCGCAAGACGAGTGAGTTGATGTGAAAGTTAGCTCCCGAGATCCCTACAACCCGTTCTTGATTTCATATTCCAAGAGATCTAGATTACTCGAAGCAAAGTTCAGGGAATTCAACGAGGCATACTTTAACGGCAGGTTGTCGAAATACAAAGTGCTCCTCTGTTCAAAACCCAAGAGCTTCGGCCACGAGGTCGCAGGTTATTGCCTCACAAAAGAGGAAAAGATCCTGATCAGGGATGGGTTGGGAGAAAAATCAACGCTTCAAACGCTCGTTCATGAAATGGCGCATGCGAGTTTATCCGGGATCAAACAAATTCACGGGAGACAATTTGCAAGAGAACTTGCAAGGCTGCGAAAACTCGGCGCGCCCTTGAGCTCTTTGGACATTGACAAACAGGGAAACCCAAAGCCAAGAAGCCGTCGTTTGTTGATCAGACAGAGCGTCAAAAAGCTGATCGTAGAGGCACTGATCGTAGAAGGGTTGCCGAAGGAGAGTGTTCCAAAATTCCTTGAAAGAGAGCTCTCGCTCCCAATTTCGGTGATAGACCAAGCGATCAAAGTGAAACCCGCGATAGAAGAAATTCTTGCGCGTGGAAAAATTCTAAATTCCCCACGACATGGACAAGCTAGCTAAATCTCTTGAACGCACCAGCTTGGCGTCGCTATCTGGTATTCAAGCATCTCCCGCAAAAAGAATTGAATTGTCCCGTCCATCGCGCTCTTGTTTACGGGAAAAGGTACGCCGTCCTTTCCTCCGTGCGCGAAGCTGTATTCGACAGGATCTTTCCAGGACGCTGGCTGATAACTTCGGATGTGGTAGTTTGCAACGTTCTCATTTTCATCAGTTCTACTGATGGATATGATTAAGAAGCCCAGATCTTTTGGGTAGAAAACGACATGCAAACGGTTGAGACAAGAAATCTCAATGAGAATAGTTCTGCTCAGATCGCAAACCCTCTCGAACGCCTTTCCGCGGGAGACCTCCAGAGGAAAATGAACATCTCGAAAGTAATGACTGAGACACTCAGGTATCTCTCAAATGAACTTGCGAGCCAGGGCTTTGACTGGTTGCTGCCCGTAGTCTTCTCAAAGACAACAGATCCGTTATGGCCTGATCCGGGCGCCTCAATTGAAAAAAGAGTCGAAGTCGAGATTTACGATCAAACCGTCAGGACAACCGCGAGCATGATCATCCACAAGCTCGTCTCCTGTTCGCTAGCATATCCCAAACTTTTCGTGATTTCTCCAAACGTCAGGATCGAAAAAAGAGAAAGGAAAACAACTGGCTGGCATGGATATGAATTCACGCAGCTTGATTTCGAGGTGCGGAATGCAACGTCAAAACAGGTTCGTAACTTGGTAGAGGATTGGATCTGCGGGTTGATCAGGGATTTGCGGAGGCGTTCCAAGAAAGAATTGACAAAACTGGGAGCACTCTCCGAGTTACGCATACCAAAAACTCCATTCAAAGTGTACGACGCGGACAAGTTAAAGGCAAAGTACGGGGAATCCGACTGGGAAAAAGGGTTGATTTCCGAAATCAACGAACCAGTTTGGGTAACAAACATTCCAAGGGAGTTCTACGACTTCCAAAATTTCGATACCAACAAGTGGGATAACTACGATCTGTTTGTGCCAAAGTATGGTGAGATTCTGTCAGGTGCGAAAAGGGAGTTTGAATACGAAAAGATACTCGGAAAAATGCAACGCGACGGCATAAAGCCGGAGAACTATGAACTCATACTCAGTCTGGCCAAAGATAGAAGGATCACGCCAACAGCGGGCGGGGGTATCGGTCTAGAAAGGTTGGTGTGCTGGCTGACCAAAGCCAAGTATCTTGGAGAGGTTTCACCTTTTCCGAGGGTGCCCGGAGTCGTCTACGACCTCTGAAAGATTCTTCATCATCGTGTCGAAAGTCAGTCGGTAGTAGTTCCATTCGTCTAGTCTCTTCGCGCCTAGCTTTTCGTAGAATCTTATTGCGTTCTTGTTCCAAGTAAGCACAGCTAGCTCTAATCGGCCGCAACCTTCCCTCACGGCTTCCTCCATGCATTTCAGGAACAGCGAGCGGCCTACGCCTCTCTGACGAAACTCTTCCAAGACGAAAATATCCTCAAGGTAAAGCGTAGGCTTTGCAAGGAACGTAGAGTACGTATAAAAGTAGAGTGCGTAGCCGACTGCTTTTTTTCCGACGAATGCAAGAAAAAGACGGACTCTCTTCTTTTCGAAAATGTCTTTGATTATCGTCCGCTTTGCTGTTTCGTCAGGTGGTTCCAAGTGTTCAAAGTCAGCAAGTGAAACAAGGAGGCGGAGAAATGATCTCGAATCTGTTCTCGTTGCTCTGCAGACAAGTACCTGCTCTTCTTGCATTCTCTAATCTTTGGAGGATACTCGTAGCTAGATATACCTAGCTCGGTATGCTGCGCTTTACAGTGATGACATAATCTTTGAGTCCCATGGCCACGATTTCGTTCATTATCTTCGAGGGGTCTTTCTTCTCACCGACCTCCCTTGCTATTGTGGATTCGAGCTTTTCGTAGACGTCGCTGTTCAACTGGATTGTTATCGTTCGCATATGCGTCTTTGCTCCTGCGCCGCGGCTGAGTATCTTGTCATTCGTGATCTCTGATCCATCCAAAGTAAGGTATTTACCGCACAGGCTACACCTCTGAAGCGTCATAACTTGGGCTTTTCCACCCATGTCGACCGAGTAGGTGCCGAACTCGCTTACCTCAAGATGCTGGCAGGACAATGCGTTCCTCGAATGGTCATATGTTTCTTATAAGATTGCGATTCCCTGCAGGAATTATTTAATCAGTTATTACCTTCGATTCGGTACTACGGGCTGCGGCGAGATACAAGAGTCGATGTTCGCATGTCAGAAACCAAATACTGCCCGATCTGTCAGATTGAACCCAAAGTGAGTTATGTGGTGAAACCCGACATCGAGCTTAAGATATGCAAGAATTGCGGCTCAGCGGTCTCGATCCTGTACAAGGATTCTTGATCCCGAGTTTGATCTTTCTTCACGCTAAGGCTTAATACCGAACTGCTTGTTTTTTTATTACTCCATACCATACAACAAAGATTTGTTTTGGCCGCCAAGAAAAATGTTCTGCAAAAAAAAGCCGGTCAAAAAGAGAGAAGACTCCTACAAGAGCTGCGAAAGATAGTTGGTTACTGAAAATTTAGGACGGCGGCAAGCGATTGGCTCCTTTATCTCTCGCGAATTCTTGAGATACCTGATCTCCACGTTCAACGCGGACCTGATACTTCCGATATACTCGATCTTTCTTCCACTGCTCGCCTATGACATAGGAGCGAGTGTCCTGGAAATAGGTCTGGTTGGGGGAGCTTCCAACGCAGTATATTCATTCATGCCTTTCCTAATGGGACGAATTTCCGACCGAAAAGGAACAAGAAAATTTTTTGTTGTTTCTTCGTTCGGAATACTCAGCGTCGTCTCTATATCCTACGCTCTGGTTCAGAGCCCGCTAACTCTAATCGTCGCGCGAGTTTTTGAGGGGATAGGCTGGTCCATGCTCTGGCCCGCGATCGAGGCTACGGTCAGGGACGCTTCTGACGACGCAAAAAGATCATTGAGCGTTTTCAACTTCACCTGGTCAGGGGCGGCTGCTGCCGGACCGCTTCTCGGCTCTTGGTTGATCTTCTTTACGAGCATTAGAGACGCATTTCTCGCAACATCGATCATTTTGATTGCCACGCTCTGTTTGAATCTCTATTCACTTTTTGGTAGATCATCAACGAAAGTTGAAAGCGCAGTGGTTGTCTCGAGTGTGAAAGAAGCAAATCATATCGTGGAAGAAGAAGAAGAATCTGGCAGCAGCAGACCAGGTCAGTTGTTCTATCTTTCTTCGATGGCGGTTGCCGCAGTCTCAGCAGGCGTTCTGTACACTTTCTTCACGCCATTTGCAAAATCTCTCGACATTTCCATACTTTTAATCGGAATGATCACTTTCATGTTCGGATTCGCAAGGTTCCTCGGATATGTGTTCACGGTAAAGGAAAACTTTAGGATGCTGCTTTTGAATCCAGCCAAGAGGGTCAGGATCATCCTCATCACACTGGTCGTAATGTCGATGTCGAGTTTGGCTATGCTCTTAAACGACCCTTCGGAAATTGTCTATTTTATCGTGTACGCAATTGCCGGCGCTGGATTTTCTATCGTGTATGGAATATCGCAAGCAGCCATGATCGCCGAGGTAAGTCAAACAAAAGTCGGACGGGGTGCCGGATTGTTTGAATCCTCTATCGGAATGGGAATGTGTTTTGGTCCAGTAGCCGGCGGGTTGATATCTGGCGGGTCGCTTTCATTGCCTTTTGTTGTTCCGTCTCTAAGCCTAATGCTGTTCCTGATCGCACTCCCGAGACTGATAGCTGGAAGCCGAAGATAGCCGCACACGCTTTTTAGGAACTTCGACACGAATATGCGCAAATACGTTGTTTCATTCCGACCCCCTGCGCGAAGCAATTCGATCCAGCATGCTGAAGCAAATCTCAAAGGGCCAGCTAATCGCGATTGTTTCGTTCTTTGTGAACATCGGCGTGGGCGTGCTCGAAGTGGCTTTTGGATTTTACTTTCACAGTCTGGCTCTTCTGGCCGACGGCGTCCACTCGTTTGTGGACGCGCTCGTTTCACTGACCGTTTGGCTTGGGATAAGGTACGCCCAGAAGAAAGCAGATGGCAGGTTTCACTACGGATATTTCAAATTTGATGCGATATTTTCGCTTTTTGCGGCCATGATAATGGTTGGGTCCGGCATGGTCATCAGCTACACAGGAATAGTGAATTACCTCAACTCAGGTGCTCACCACCCTATCTCGCTTGACGCTGAGTACATCGTCATATTCTCGATCATAACTGCCGTAATACTGGCCAAAGCCAAACAATCATACGCAAAGAAAAGCGGACTTGTTTCTCTGAGGACTGACGCCTACAACTCAGTCAAGGACGCTTCCGCCTCGGTCGTGGCTTTTGTCGGGATCTTTTTAGCTTCAGCCGGTTTCTACTCGTTTGACTCGCTTGCAGGGCTAATTATCGGCATATTCGTCATGGTCGCGGGATACTTTACGGTGAAGGAAGCCTCTCTGGTGCTTGCAGACGCATACGGAAACCCACAGATGATTGAAACCATCACAGATATCGCCACCTCGGTTCCGGGCACGTATGGCATAGACGACCTGAGGGTGAGGCGTAGCGGCCCTTTTCTGGTTGTTGATATGCACCTCAAGGTAGACGGGAACATCTCAATGTTTGAGGCCGACAGGATAACCCAGGAAGTGGCGGAAAAGATGAGAAAGGAAATAGTTTCTTTGGGACGGATAACTATCAAACCAGAGCCAAGAAGCCAGGGGCCATTGAAGAAGAATCCCATTCCATGATGGATCGAGCTCTGGTTATATTCCGGTTTTTTAAAAGGTTGATTATTGTCATGAACAACGGTATCTATGGTTCTTCATTCAGGCGGCGACTCTCAAGCGATGTTGCGATCCTCATCTACATTGCGGCTGTTGATTTTGCTTTCCACATGGCGTTTGCCGGCAGCTATGGTTACTTTCGGGACGAGCTCTACTACATAGTCAGTGGACAGCACCTTTCTTTCGGCTACGTAGATTTTCCACCGATGATTGCGGTGCTGGCTGCGGTCATGTACGCGATTGCTGGTGATTCTCTGGTCTCTATACACGTCATTCCGGCTCTTGTTGGAGGGTCGCTTGTTTTCACTTCAGGAATGATTGCGAGAGAACTTGGTGGAAAGAGGAAATCACAGGTGATGACTGCTGTTGCTACCCTGTTCACGCTCGTCTTCATAGCAACCACGTCGCAGTTTACGATGGATATCATTGACGCGCTCTGGTGGTCTCTAGCAGCGTACATTCTCGTTCGCCTGATACGGCAAAACAACCCAAAATTATGGATTCCCTTTGGACTGGTTGCCGGATTGGGAGTATTCACAAAACTCACCATGCTCTTTTTCCTGTTCGCAATAATGATCGGATTATTGTTCACGCCCGCAAGATCGCACTTTCGAACCAAGTACTTCTGGCTCGGAAGTCTAATCACTCTCGCATTCTTGCTCCCCTTTATCTCTTGGAATGCTCTAAATGATTGGGCTACGGTCCAGTTTTACCTCAACTATGGAGGTTTGACTGGAGGTGGCCCTGTTGGATTCTTCGCGTTCCAGCTGATAGGGATCAATCCCCTGAACATCCCGCTGTTTGTCGGCGGGCTCATTTTCTACCTCTGGAAGCCCCAAGGGCGGCCCTTCCGCGCCCTGGGGTTTGCATACATAGTCTTGTATATCCTTTTTACGATAATCAATGCGAAATCCTATTTTCTCACTCCTGTCTATCCGATGCTTTTTGCGGGCGGGGCAGTATTGTTCGAAAGGTCGGTGATGCAAAATCGAAGATGGCGCTCACCAGTGTATATGGGTGGAATTATCATAACTGGTCTACTTTTCGCACCTCTCCTCATGCCGATACTCCCTGCGCCGACCTATGTCAGCACGTATGAGTTTCTGACGCCTCTAGGAAACGGAGGTGCGGGTCAAGCAAACGCAGGTCTACTTCCGCAGTACCTGGGAGACAGGCTTGGCTGGGATACGATGACCACCTCAGTAGCGCACGTTTACAATGGACTCCCACCGCAGCAAAAGGCCCAAGCCTGCATCTTTACGAACAATTATGGAGAGGCTAGTGCCCTAACATTTCTGGGGAAGGAGTACGGTCTGCCGGATGTAATCAGCGGTCACAATAACTTTTACCTCTGGGGTCCCGGATCTTGCAGTGGCCAGGTTATCATCACGGTAGGCCTTACGCTGAGTGATGATCTGCAGAGTTTTAGCAATGTTACCCAGGCGGGTCTGATAACCTGTACCTACTGCATGAATTCAGAGAACAATCTGCCGGTCTATGTATGCACTGGCCCCAAAGCGCCGCCAGAGGATACCTGGGCTACGGTCAAGCATTTCAATTAGCAGAGGTCAAAGCTTTCGCTGCGCGCGATTTGGAGACTGCTTTCCTTATTTCATCTCGTCCGGCGTCCCTGGTCGACGGCTTTCTCCTCTGTTCAATTATCTCAGCGAGGATTGAGATCGCAATCTCTTCAAGCAAAATCGAATTGATTTCCAGTCCAGCCGGCGAATGCACTCGCTCGATGAACTCAATCCCAACTCCGAGGGCTTCGAGTTCGCGCTTCGTCGCTTCCCAACGGTTCTTGCTCGCGACCATTCCCACATAATTTGTCTTGAATTTTGAAATGTGCTTGAGCAGCGGCGCGTCGTTGACTCCGCGCGTCACCAATATGACATAAGCTCCGTCAGGAATCTTGATGGAGCTGATGTCAAGTGCCGAACTTGCAAGGTCGGGTTGGCCGCACGCGCCCAAGGGGTTGTGCTCTATTGTCTTGAACCCGATCTCCTTTCCCATGTTGACAAGGTTTCTTTCAAGCGGACTGTTGAAAGTGTCCCCAAAGACCATGAGGGTCGGCCTCGGGGAATATGGCTCGATCAATATCTCCATGTTTCCTCCGCAGTTTGTTTCTACGTGGATTTCGTCGCCCTCATCTGAAATCGAAATCTTTCCCAGCGCGGCTTTCGCATCCTCCAGATATACGCGAACCACCCTCGGCTTTTGCACCTTGATTACATCCAGCCCGATTCTCACGACCGGCCCTTCAGGACAGCCGCCGCCCAGAGTCCCGTAGACTATCTCCCCTGCCTCTGTAATTATCATCTTGAAGCCGGCCTTGCCCAAGGTTGAACCGAAAGTCTTCGTTATAGTCGCGACTGCAAGATTCCGATCTTTTAGCTCCTCAACCTTGGAGAGAAATTGATCGTCCAAGATACTCAGCCTCCATTTTATCCTGTATGCAAATGATTGCGTTTAGCCCAAATATATCCCTTGCACCAAGGCATTGCCTCGCCGTTGAGATAATTGGCGTGGTATAGGCCAGTTTGCGACATCAGTGTTTTCTTGCTTTCACCGACAAAGTGCCATCGTCATTCTCCATGACGACCGAGTCGTAACCCATGTGGCGCAAAACTGACGGGATCGAACTTTCGGCGGTGTATCTGTCGTTCGTCAGTATTTCGAGCACGTCCTGTGGATCCGAAGATCCTATCAACTTTGCAGTTTCAAATGCCGGAAACGGACAGACTAGACCTCGAGTGTCTATCTTCCTGGTTGAGTTCAATCCTGCGAGTTCGCTGGCTCCTACTATGATTTTCTGCGTTACTGTTGCCATCAAAAATCACTCATTACCCTAAACGAATAAAACCACTCCGCCCTTTTTGGCAGCAGGGAGTGCATTATTCAGGAAACCAATCGCGTCCTCCAAAGTGACGCCCGGAATCACAGTGGACTCGTTGATTCCCATCTGTGCGAGCATTTCCTTTGAGGGGGCGCAGGCGCAAATTGATGCACCGGCCGAGATGGCGTCTTTCACGTACTTATCGATGGGCGGCATACCCTGAAATTTGATCCTTTCTCCGGCATCCTTCCTCACGACGTCCAAACCATTCATCGTACAATAAAGAAAGACCTTGCTTCCGAGAGCTGTCGCTCCTAGCCCCAGCGTGACAGCAGGATAAACTCTGGTCGGGTCGTTAGATACAATAACAATGTGAACCTCTTGCTTTGCCACCTGCTCAGTTGCTACCGAAGGCATAGGTCTAGATGAGCCGGATTGTGCTGTTAAGTCAAATGGATACTGCAGGAATACGGTGAATTATGCGCCATTTCTGCACTTAACTGGAAACAAAAATCGAGATGCTAGTCAGGTATTCGGGGTTGTTCTGGTCGCCTTGAGTCAAGTACACAGTGTAGACGCCGTTGCCGCTTGACTGGACGAACTTGTCCAGTGAAAACTTGATGTTGATTCCGCTGCCTCCCGCCTGCCAGGCTGAGGCCTCCACTGTGACGCCCTGTCTGAACTCCGAACAGCGCTGGAATAACGCATTGCACGGAGGAATCACCCCTCCGAGAAATGTGCCCTCACCGTAGGGCGTACTGTAATTTGCATTGAGGTCAGCAGAGGTAAGCGGAGCAGGCGGCTGGTCGTAAAAGACTTCTACCGAAGTAGGGTCGATGGCTTGGGAGGCATTCCCCTCAAGTACCACTGTGCTTCCCTGCGTGATCGGAGTGATAAAGTTCACGAGGTAGGTTTCAAAATCCTCCACAAAATACACTGCGTACGCGCTGTAGGCGATCCCGATTGAGACTCTGTCATGGTATTGATTGAGTATGTTGTCCCGGTGTCCGTTTGCGCAGCAAACGGAGTCGTTGTTCATCATCTGCCATTCCAGATCTCCGATGACGCTCTCTACGCTCCTGATCGAAGTGAATGTGGGAAAGCTCGAAAACTCATAGGCGACATTTTCTTCGACAAAGCCCGTTCCGTTCAGGAGCGAGTATCTCATGTACGGCTTGAACCCTTGCGTGTCCCAGTGGCTGAAGTAGTTGTTCTGGAGCATAGAGTCGGCGTGCTGCTGCCCCGAGGGAATCGAGCTGGACGTTACCGGATTCAGCCCGGAGCTAGTCCTATTTTGGTCGATTATTGAAAGAGTGTAATTCTCCAGAGCAGCGTAATTTGAAGGATACGTAATATCTACGTTTGAGGCCGACGAGGAGTTCGTGCTTATCAGGTTGCCGCTAGGATTTTGGATGAACGTTGATGTTGATTCGTGAGGAGAGAAGAAGTTTCCTAGCGGCAAGCTGGGCAAAAAGTAGAGCAGCAAGATCAGAATCAACACTACAGCCATAATCGCTGAGACCAGGCCCAACCAATTCCTCTTCTTGGGCTCGGCCGGCGGAAATTGCTCCATTTTGCGAATGCAAATTTTGCAGTGTAGCATGGTTCCAATATTAATGTTTGCTCGTGCAAAAAAAGGGCAAGCATATTTCTGCGGGGGGCGCTTGTATTTATGATCAAAAGGCATCATTTGTTACGGACGGGTCAACAACTAGAAGCCTTGCATTCAAGCGAAATGAAACCTATTCTCACGAAAAATCGTCTTTTCCCGACAACACTTTTTTTTGGAAGGTGGAAAGTAGAAACTCGGCTGATTGCTTGCCCTGATCAAGAGGGGGCCCAAGCGGAATTTGAGATATTGTCTGCCCAGTATGCAAGTTTTATTTTATCGCGAGCGCCAGAGTAATTCAGATCAAGAGTTCAGCGTTCTTCACGGTTCAATGCCCCAAAAACTGTCACCATTTTGTGACGCCTATTCCGAGGCAAAACTGATACGAAGGTAGCGATGCGAACACAGCTCGCTGT
>JBOGRL010000249.1:0-3689 GCA_050749505.1 Nitrososphaerales archaeon | reverse complement strand
CTTAAAACAACGTGCATCGCCTCGTCATTGGTGATAGTGAATGCTTTCACCTTTCCTTCTCTTTTGACCCAGTAAAGAAGAACGCCCAGAGGGTAATTTTCCGCCAACAAGTAGGTTGAAAGCTGGTAGTAGTGTGATGCTTTTGGCTCGTCGGGCAAGACGGAGGTACTTTTGATTTCCAGTGGCACAAAAAGCCTAAAGTTATCACCGGCTTCAACCAGCCTTATCAGGAGCAGGTCGTCTATCCTCCCGTGAAGTTTGGCTTCCTCGCTGAATTTGAGATCTACAACAATTTCTCTGCCCTCAACCGAGACAAGGCCCGATCGTCTTAGAGCAAGTGCGATGAGCTCGTGAATCGCCTTCCCTTCGTTGAATATGGCCAGTGCCTCGGCTGTCGGCGACTCGGGGTACAGGTACGAGTATGCTTGTTGCCTTAGACACCGCTCAACAATGCTCGGATAGTAGGAGCCCATTCTAAACTTGTGATTTACTGATTCTTCCTCCCACTCGGATCGCATTCCACTTTTTAGAGCATTTTCGATGGTTGAGGAGATATGCTCAGGATCAGAAAGCACTTTGGAGATCCATTTTTCAAACCTCTCCTTTTCAACGCTCGTGAGTTCACTCGGTTGTGAAGAGTTTGCGATGAAGTTGTCCAGGGAAGACAAGTGGAGATGCCCTGTAGTGTGTGCGAAGTGAATATTCAAAGTTTGCCGTCTGAATCAAGAAGTTAGAAATTCGACATATAGTTAAGCTTCGGTCGATTTCATTTCCCGCCCAGCTGGCTTCTGCAACTCCAAGTTAGATGAGTGACTCTGAACATGCGATTCGATATTCTCAATTGGAACAGCTTTAGAACACTTGGGACAGATCACAAGATGTATCCCCTTTTTCATATCTTAAGATCAAGTAGAGTTGTTCGCGCTCTTAAACTCTGAGGGCGTTTCCCCTCACATCCGTCGCATCTGCTAGGTCAAAAGGTCGCCGGCTCGTTTTTTGCGAAGCCAAAAATCACGTGGTGGGCACTGAAGGCATGTCCGAAGGGATCTCTGGTATCTTTCTGACTTCGTTCCATGTGTAAATCATGGTCGGGACGGCAATTGCAACGAGCACTATCAGCACTATGAAGGATCCAAAGTCAAATGGGATGTAGTTTGTAACTCCAAAGTAGTATGGAGGGCCCAGAATCATGAACACGATTCCGCCAAACAACAATGTCCTGGCACCCACCCTGCGCCCAAATTCCGCGACTCGATGAGTTCCAAAACGCCTTGCGGCTTGCAAGGTCTCTCCAAAGAAAAACCCGACGGCCATCAATACCAAAAACGTACCGATGCCAAAAAGAAACCCTGGAATCCAGCCGATCTCCCAGAGACCAAGTTTTGCAAGCGCCGGAAGAGTGGTGAGATAGATGAATGTGGACAAAGCCCCTGAATCGACTCCGAAACCAGAGATGAATCCATGGATTATGCACCAGTGGATCGGTACGTTAGTCTTTTCTTCGTACTTCGCGGCGCTTGAGGTAGTGTGCTTTGCAAGATCCTGTTGTGAAAGGCGCATCAACGGATGAAAATGCGGCACCTTGTTCTTGAGTATCAAGTAACCCGCGATCGCCATCGCGGCGCCTACGACAACATAGACAGGACCATTCAGTGCATCCGTTGAAACCAAGAAAACGGCCACTGCAAAGTAGACCAGCTGACTCATGATGGCGCGCTGTAGAGTAAATGCAAGAGAAAAGAAACCCGCTGATCTTATGCCGCCTTTTCCCGTTGTAGTACCTACGGAATAAGCGAAAGTAATCGGCCAAGTGTGCTCGTCGGGGATGACACCGTGAAGCATTCCTAGCCCCAAACATCCAGCAAATAGGTACAGTAGCGTTGTTTCCAAATTGCTCTCTTTTTCTTCTTTCTTAGAAGGAAAGAGGCCGTGTTAATAAATATTCAGATGATGTTATTAATTATGCCCGAAGTGAAGCCTTTTGCTTACATATATTGGAATAAGAATCCTACAAGTTATATGAGGGCACTTGGTCTTTGCCTTCCTCCATCGGACAGAGATCGAGCCAATGCGTTGATGGCCGATCTTGCCTTGTGCATCTGGGCGTTAAAACCCATGTGACCCAGACGAATCACTCTGCCGGAGAGCTTTCCCCACGATCCAGAGATGACGACGCCGTATTTTGTTCGCATCCTCTCTCTGAGCGCCGCATCTTCAATACCACTTGGAACTTTGAGGGCAGTCACAGTATCAGAGCATATGTCTCTTGTTAACGGGAATAATTCGAGTCCTAACTCTTCGCAGGAATCTCTCACATAATCTGCTACTCTGGAGTGCCTCTGGTAGACGTTACTTATTCCTTCGTTCAAAATCAGACCCAGCGACCTGTCAAGTGCAAATATTTCTGAAACAGACTGCGTGTACGGAAAGGTTCTTTCACCAAGCCACATCTTTTTCCATTCCATAAGACGCAAGTAAAAGGACTCGACCCTCCTCTTTCTCCTCTCAATCTTTTCCCAAGCTCGATCACTTACCGAAATTATGGCTAGGCCCGGAGGGGAGCTGAAGCACTTCTGGCTTGCCCCAAGGCATATGTCAACATGATTTCTGTCCGAATCTACTGGAACGCCGCCGAGAGTCGAGACCGTGTCTGCGATTAGTGTGATATCATGATCATTGCACACCTTGCCAATTGTCTCAAGGGGGGCTATCGTTCCATTCGGTGTTTCGCAATGGACAAACGTGGCAACTCTGATGTCTTTCCTTTTTTCAAGCTCTCTATCGACTTGGTTTGGGGCAACGACTTCGTTGTATTCCGCCTTCACTACTAGTGGACGCCCGCCATAACTCTTCACCAAATCTACGAAGCCATCGCCGAACACCCCCGAGGAAATCGCAAGAACGCGTTCCTTAGGTTCGACCAGATTTGCGACAGCCGAATCCAAGGCAACCATTCCCTCCCCAGACATCACGAAAAGGTCGTTCTTCGTGCCTGCGATGATTCGAATCTTATCACACAAGGCATCGTAAATCTCGAAAAAACGGGCATCAAGATCCGGGTTCATCAGAGGCTTTGAAATTGCTCTGAGGACATGAGGCGAAACCTCTGTCGGCCCTGGAGTAAACATGAGCTCCTTCATTGTTGGACTCTCCTGATGGGCCGCATGAAGCGCTGTTATGTGTTTAGAGATCAACACGCTTGCCAAACACATTTAGCAAGATACATTATCTTTCCTTGCAAGATTGGACTCCGATAAAAAGAGCGTCTTCACCCGCAACTCAACGGGACTCATAAAGGAAATCTCACCACATCAGGCCTTCATCTACAACTTCATGGCGATCGGGCTTTACACCTTCACGTGGGCTACGCTTTTTTCGATCGCTTATTCGACAAAATTCGCCGGATCAAGCATCGGCTTGGCCGTAGTGATGATGGCGTTGGCTGCAATCCCCTTCTACCTCTGCACATCCATGCTATCTTCTGCGATGCCAAGGGCTGGAGGAGATTACGTCTGGCAAAGCAGGGTCATTCATCCCGCGATAGGATTTGCCTCAACCTTTTCAGCTTGGACCGTCTGGCAATGGTACTTTTCCGGATTTTTGGGCGTCGTTATAACCACTCTTGGATTCCAACCATACTTCGCTCTTCTAGGAAAGAGCAACTCATATTTTTCTGGTCTATCTTCGAC
>JBOGRL010000248.1:0-6457 GCA_050749505.1 Nitrososphaerales archaeon | reverse complement strand
GCTTTACATTCAATGATCCTCTCTACAACGCCTTCCAAGCGGCCGAATATTCCACCACGCTTGGCTCGTCCACGAACTTTCCGATGACCGATGCAGTCACACCCTCTATATGGATCGATGGTAGAGCACTTTTCGTAGCGAGTGTGCATTTGTCTTATCAATTCAATGTGGAATTTCCTACATTCAGAGATGCCACTCACCCCAATGGGTTCTTTTTCCAGAGCACCTTGGAGCTCGATCTAACCGATAACACCTGTTATGCGAATAACGGGTTTGTTGTTACCTTCAACTGCAGCCTTGCTGACCAGTCTGGCGATAACTTTGAGTGGACAATTGAATATAGTCCATCCAATAACTATTTTACTAGCACGGAGTTATACCTAGACGGTTCTCTAGTCCATTCCTGGGATTCTCAGACGATATTCGGATGCTCATCGTGCGCAAGCATGAAGGATACATGCGCCCAGAGCGTTTGGGTAGGCTGGGGGCAATCTTTCTCGGATGGGTCTCTCTTACAAGATGGCTCATATGCTAACTTTTACGATGGACAAGGAAGCATGCAGCTTGGAGGTATGAGTCTATTCAACTTGGGGCCAGGTGGTACGAGTTTTACGGTAACAAGGGAAACATCCAATGTCCAGTTCACGACGCCTACCTATTCTAACGGAGTATTCAGCCAGACGTATTATGCTGGTACTGTTGCCCAAGTACTGGATGGTTACTCGGCTTGCTCCGGTAGCCAGATTAATAACCCGAGCTATGTGATCGGAATTCCGGACGGTCATTCAGCAGAGTATAATGCCCTCAATTCTGGAGGCTGTGCTCAAACATCAACAAGCTTCGGCGGCACTCCCGCGGCATATTCTGGTAATCTTGCGATCTACGGCTACTCGTATGGCTTGAGTAGCTTTGTAGACATATACTGCGGGACTGCGCTTGTCTTCAGTGGCTCTTGGAGTACTTCCGATTCTGACCAGCCAGCTTGGATCGATATAGGATTGGTGAGCGATTGTCAGGGAGTAACAGTAGATGCCCTCTACCAGTCGCACGTATACGTGAATGCACTGAGTCTTTACAACTGAGTTGACTCAGTCAGTTGAAGAGTGTTAAGTAACAAAAAAGGATTGTAGTTGACTATGGAAATGGTAAACCGCAGGGTAAATGAAAGTCTATCTTCAGCAGCCACACTGTGCGATGCATCGCTTGAGAAACCGAAGGAACTACCAAGAAAACATTCACCGTATGGAGCGTATCGGGCCTGCCGAGGTTCTTGCTCAGCCGTTCTAAAGTTTAGAACGTCTTCGAAAAGGCGTATTGTCAAATAGGAGTGAAAATATCACGAGAATCCAAAATTTGACAAAACAAAAGAATAAGGCGGTTTCTCTCGCGGTGTCTTCAAGTATAGTGGTTGCAATAATCGCAATAGTCGCTCTTGGAGTTTACCTTAGTGGCGCCCTGAATTCGGGAACAACGACGAATGTATCGTCGACGTCCTCATCATCTTTTTCATCATCATCGACTTCTTCGCTCGTGCCGACAACTACTACTACTAGCAGCGGCTCGAACAGCACTGGGCCGCATTCGATGACTACCTCATTTATAACCCAATCCATTACTACGAACATCACAGCAAGTACTAATTCAACTACTTCGGGCGTAGTGTGCACTACCGCAGCGACCCTGACTCAGAATAACCAAACACAGGATCTCGTCCTATGTAATATTCAAACGACAATTGCCACAGCATCCAATGCGTCGATGTCTACAGGGTAGCGCGGGCCATGCGATCGTTGACTACAATAACCCAAATCCTCCAGGGGTAGCGAACGAACTCTGAGTTACCAGCCGACTTCGATAAATCTCTCAGCGCTCATAAAATTATGAGCAGAGTTGCGATCCGCTGTTGTCCGTCTACTATCTCCAAGTAATTTATGCTGCCCGCTGGCTTGTGAGCGGTTGGAACAACCACGATCGATCCTAAAAAGTGCATCTCGTCTTTTTGCATGGCAGCGAGGTCGTCAACTAATTGCTTCCATTGCTCCTCCTCGAAAGTGCAATTGCTTTAAAAGCACATGAGGCGTAAGAGGAGATGAGCAAACGCGAGAGGACTTTGAGAAAAAGATGGAGGTAATCTCAATGGTCAGGAACCCAGAGCAGCTCAAAGTTGTATTTTTAGATTAGTAAACTCCTTCGCTCGGCAAAAACTCACTCTCAATTGTTTATAGAATACTAGTATCTGTGGCGTGCGTCAATGTCTACATACGCAACTCTTTTCATTCCTAGCTTTGAAATGGTCTTCGAGATTGCAACGGCGCAGTCGTTGAACACGCAAAACCCACCGGCTCTTTCCCGTCTCGCGTGGTGGAGTCCACCGACAGGGTTGAAACAATGATCAAAATTATTATTTGCGCTGAGTGTTTGGTCTAAACCGTATAGTGTACTTCCCACGGTGTAAGTTGACGCCTCGTAAACTCCTGGAAAAGATGGAGTGTCCCCATAATCCAGAAAGCCGTTGCCTTGGTCTGAAGATTCCTTTACGAACTGGACATACTCACCCTCGTGGAACAGGAGCAAATCTTCTTCGCTTGCTGGTACGGGTTTTGTAATCAAAACCTCATCTGATTGCTCTATAGCAAGCTTTCTCAAAGACCCTGCGAATAATTCAGTCCTTGAGCTATTGAGAGGGTGACCCGAAGGAAACGAGTACCTTTCAGACTCAAAACCCCAAGAGACTCCGAGTTTGCACATTATGATCTTTTCACCTCTTTCATTAACATCAGCGATTCCTATCAAGATGAAGCATGAGGAACGACCACGCTTGCAGAGGTCTGTTTAGTAGTCTCGAACAATTGCCTTCTTCTCAAGGTGGCTGCATCTTGCGTGGCGATTCTTTTCACGAGTGCCTTCTTATTGAGCTTCATGCCTCCATTAGATCTTTTGGAGACGGCGTATATCGGTTTTTTGAATGATGCAGCAGGAGATATATTGCACTTTCCCGCGCTTTGTCGATCAAGGTTTGGCACCAGAACTATTTATTGAGCAGGGATTACTGCGGCTTTCAGCAACACTTTTTTGAAAAACAGGGGAGGACTCTTCGACCTGCCACAGGCATCTCTTTCGCTTGCAGTGGGTGTCAGTTCTCGCGCGTTAAGACTAAATAGCCGACTTGGAGGTGAATCCTAGAAGAGCGAAAATGGCGCAGTTTGCACGTGTGAAGCTGACAAGTACAAACCTTCAAGGTTTGGAAGATGTTTGCAAGGAAATCAAGGATATCACTGAAAAGACCGGGGTGAAGGTGAAGGGTCCGCAACCTTTACCCACAAAGAAACTCCAAATCTCGACTATGAAATCTCCGAACGGCGAGGGTACGAAGACTTGGGACAAGTGGGAGATGCGAATCCACAGGCGACTAATCGATCTGACTGCCGATGATCGGACCATGCGACAGCTCATGAGGCTCCGCGTTCCTGAAGACGTGTTCATAGAAGTCAATCTCTCAACAAAGCAGTAATCATAATCGCAATGGCGTAATGATTATCATTCCATGATTTTGCTGCAAACGCCTAGTTCTTTTGAGAGCTAAAAAATAATTCGTCTTGGAAAAAACAGCCTTCTTCGGGCTTTCCAAACCTCCTCTTCTGCGCTGCGACTGTTTCTTTACTACTTTTTGGACGACAGCCACCATTCAAGATACTCGCTCTGCTGCGCTCTCTTTTTGCGAGACTCGTCCATATCCTTGTGCAGCTTATCCCTGATGTTGACGAGCTCATCCTTTGTAACATACAAACCGCAGCCCTTGCACGCGTATCTCTTGGTCGAAGAGTCGTAAAACAGCGAAGCCCCGCATTCTGGACAGGATTGTTCTGGCATCGCAATCATCTTGATCCCTTCTTAGGGGATTAAAACCTTTCCAGCTCTCCCTAGATTATTCTCTTGCCCATCGCAGATAGTATCAGTTCGACAGCGAGCTCAGCAGTCGAGTTCTGTTGATCGAGTATTGGATTGACCTCGACCATCTCCAGCGAGCGCATGAGCCCAGATTCGGAGATCATCTCCATGGCGAGGTGGGCTTCTCTGTACGTGATCCCGCCGCGGACTGGAGTCCCAACTCCCGGCGCATCCTGCGGATCAACCACGTCTATGTCAAAGCTGACGTGGATATTTTTGGTTCTTCCATGGTTCGAGGCTAGATCTATTGCCTCACCCATGACTGATTTCATCCCAATCCGGTCAATGTCAGCCATGCTGTAGACCTTCACTCCATGGGTCCTGAGACTAGTACGCTCGTCCGGATCGATCTGCCTTGCTCCCACGATGACTATCCTTTTGGGATCAACCGATCTCTTTGGCCACTCCGGAGCGGGAAACCACCTTGAACCTTGACCTGAAGAAAGCGCCACGCTCATCCCATGTATATTCCCGCTCGGGCTTATTTCTGGCGTATTGAAATCAGCGTGGGCGTCGAGCCATATCATTCCGAACTCTGTAGTATCCTTGCCTCTTTTTCTACTCGTTCTTACTTCAGCGTTGTAGATTCCCGCGAGCGTTCCGATAGCGATGGAGTGATCTCCGCCCAAAAGAACTGGGAATTTGTTTGATCGCAGAGCGGTAGTTACCTGCCTTGAAAGCAAAAGGCATACCTTTCTCACTTCGGAGAGATACTTGGCGTTGGGATATTCTATTCTTACGGATTCGACTATCGGAACATCAATGTTTCCAGTGTCCTCGACTTTGTGCCCCAATCCTCTTACTTTGTCCAAAAGCCCCGCGTATCTCATGGCGGAAGGCCCCATGTCAACGCCTCTTCTGTCTGCTCCTAGATCCATCGGGACTCCGATTATTTCAACGATTTTTTTTGCGGGCATTTCTTTTCTTTCGCCAAGAGATATAGACATTAGCTACCGTCACCCCTCCCTAGGGGGGTCTCTACTATTGTTTTCCAATAGATAATTGTCAAAAAACAGTTGAATTCTTGCAAATTGAGTATATGAATGCACCGAGTCTCCATCCAGTCCTTATGCAAATGTTAGGGCAAGGGACCAGCATTACACGTACTATCACTCAAGTCTCTGCGTGGAGTTGGTAGTGGCTTTGATTTATAGCTTTTGCAAAAGCTCGTTTTTAAGTTCGCGCCCACTCCATCCAAATCAGATTTCGGAGGCTTCTGATATGTTCAGGTCTAAAGTGTCAAGGAGCAGATTGTCCGCACGATTGCCGCACTATACAATAGTACCTGACTATGATTCCTTCCTGCCTGAATCCTCCAACGAGGCAACGACAAATTTCGACTTTGGCGATGCTGTAATCCGACTCTCACCTACTTTACAGGAAGTCGATTATTTTGCTCCTGCTAATTGGGCTGACATAAATTCTAGGGATGTTGACCTGGGTTCCGTAGGGCCTGCAATTTTAAACAATGGCACGATATTCCAAGTCGGCAAGGAAGGACTAGGATACCTGCTTAATGCAAACGCACTGGGTCGGATCGGAGGACAGGAGTTCTCTGCACAAGTTTGCTCGGGAGGCGCGGGAGCTTATGGCGGAACGGTTTTTGCCGCTCAGTTCCTCTATGTTCCATGCTCAAATGGAGTGGTCGCGCTTCGAGTGAATTTGACTTCTACCGCTCATGTGCTCTTTTCAAATGTTTGGACAGGTCCCCAATCTAACGCTGGTCCTCCGATAATTGCTGGTAACCTTGTCTGGGATATCGATAGGAGCAGCGGCATTCTATACGCTTTGAATGAAAACGATGGGAGCGTAATTTTCACATATCAAATGAGCAATGTGGTGCGCTTCACCACACCTTCATCTGCCGACGGCCAGATTTTTGTAGCAGCGGTAGATACTATTGTAGCTGTTGTAATCTGATCATTGTTCCATAATGGCCAACTTACTCGGAGACCCGATTACGGAATCAAGTCTGCCTGACTTCGATTCGTAAGTCCTTTGAGTTGGGGCCGCCCGATAGGTAATTTGAGCGTTCGTTCGGTCTCTCTGGCTAGCCGTGCGGCAACAAAATCGAACCTGTCAGGCTTTCTGCATTCGCAGAAACGATAACTGCTTCATACAGAGAACAAGCGCGCGAAAAAATATTCTTAACTCTACTCCGCAAAACTCCTTTTACATAATAGATTTCACCAGAAACTCTAAGAATTTGACATAACCTTCCGACTGCGATCCAAGGGACGTTTTTCGCCTACAGTGCGGAAGGTTTTTCTTTTGATGGAAAAATAGCGATGGACATGCGTACGCTATTGTTGATTACACCGCTGTTACTCCAGTCCTCTTCTTTTGGTGATCGTAGAGCGCAAGGCGATATTAATTTCGGAGGGTCTGTGGATAGACCTAGGAAGACAGTTATGATCTGCGAAGATGACCCGGATTTGCTTAGAGTGTACAAATTGGCGTTGAGGTCAAAGTATGAAGTTGTTGGCGTGAGGTCTGGGAAGGAGTGCGT
>JBOGRL010000247.1:0-2920 GCA_050749505.1 Nitrososphaerales archaeon | reverse complement strand
GGCCAGATACACACCTCTACGCACGACGCAATTCTTGCCGATTTTCATCCCTATCTTTCTGTATAGGAATAGTCTGAGTGAAAGACCATGAAGGCGCCCGATGTTGTATGCGAGCTTGGTAGCCAGATAGGATCTTCTTGTATTTCGTAGTCGTCTTCCTTTGCTCGCTTCATCATCAGACATGGAAGGACAGATCTACCTCGCTCTCGGCTTCAAGAGGCTAATGTTGCAACCGCGAGTTTCGATACGAGTCGTGGCTCGCGAAGATAAGAAGATTATCATATTCTGACCTGATGCGGCCGCACAAAATAGTAGTAGGAAATTATCAAGATTGTAATCAATGGAATTATGACTTCGAAGGGCAGGGGAAAGTTTGAGGGGTATATCACTTGCCGTATCGCCAGAAGCGTGAGCACTGCTCCGAGACTGAGTATGACAGAGAATGAAAACCTCTCTAGCAGGCTGTAACTTTCTTTGAATAGCATAGTCATCGCTAAACCGGGGAGGAACATGAAATACAGTATTACCGGCACGTTAGAGATCTCGCCAAAGCGGGGGGTGGAGCTTGCCATCACCAAAAGTGAATAGATGACGATGAATCCTGAAACTAATTTCTTCCTCAGATTGTTGATCAAGGCCGCGACCTCGTGTAGTTTGAAGAAATGTATCGCTCGATTGCTGAAATCAGCAAGAAGATCGCCGTGAAAGCTACTCCTGCAATCAGACCGGGGAACACCGCGATAACTGTCTTGTCTGGCGTCATTTCACCAGTTCGAACGCCTCCATCACCTATGAACACGGAGATTAACAGGAGCGCGATGCTCGCTGTGGTCTTTCCCATTTTCTTGATAAATGCAAGCGGGATCAGAGCGGCAAAGTATAGTATTTTCCCAGCCGAAAGCAAGAAGGTTTGGCTCGCAGATCCGCCCAGCCCTCCGCCGAAACCATAAAGAAACCCCTTGAACGTGAGAGCGCTGGAAGCCGCCAAACCCGAAGATATCCCTCCAACGAACAAAAGAATCCCCTCATAGAAAAAAGCCCCGAGGGAAAATGGGTTGAGTTCAAGAATTAAGAATACTCCCACCAGCAAGGCAAGACTATATTTGTTGAAAAGCCGGTTTGATCCGCCGGCGTAGGCTCCAATGAAGAAGCCAATCGCACCCGAAAGCAACCTTGGAGTTGTGCCACCTCCCAGCGGCAGGTGGACGACCTGGCCAAAAAGAGCGACTGCGGTAATGGAAGTAGCCCCAGAAACAACCGCGTGCAAAGAAAGCGGAAACGTGAGTGTGGAGCTTGTGACAACATACACAACCTCAGTAAAATAGAAGACAAATATGCCATACATTGCAATCGCTCCGAGACGAAAGAGAGTTTTGTCGCTGTCGGGCTCCGCAATTTTTGCTCCCAGAAAAAGGGCGCCCAAAAAAAATAGCAGAAAGGATAGGCCTCCTTCAGCGACAGTTATCTCCTTGAACCCACTGCTGCTCACAACCAATCCGAGTATGTTGTGCCTCTGATTGAGGGCAACAGCCTGGGATACGCTCGCAACCTCCGTGCTGTTAAGATTCGTAATTCTGCCAACATTGATCGATTGACCGGAATATAGCGCCTTGATCTGCGCTGCAAAAGTCGGGTCGCTCGAGTTGTCGACGACGATGATTGGAACATTTCCAAGATACGGTAAGACAGCACCTCCCACATCCTGCAGCTGAAGAGAAGAGTACTGCGACACAACGACCATGTTGAACGTACCGACGCTGGACATGACCTGGAAATCATTGTAATCTTCGGTGGGGGTAATGATCTGGACATTGCCACCGACAATGCTCGTTAATTGGGATTGAATCTGGGCTTGTTCCGTGGGGGTGGCGATGACGTAAGCCTTGTACGTGGGGTCAGGACCAGACAGTGCTGCTAGGGTGATCATGATCATGCCGCAGGCGAGGAAAAGAACCAAAAGTTTCTTTGGATCGAGTAGAATTGCCTTAATCCAGCGTGTCCCGGGACTCTTCGGCAAGCGGGCCATCCCTGCGAGTGGCTGCCTGATCTTCTTAATCGGCTGGAGCATTCGTGATAGTAAATTATTTCGGAGGGCTCTTCCTCGTTCGACCAATCCAATTGTCGACAGAGCGATGAGTACTGCCCCAAACGCGATTAACACAATACTTGCTGCCTCAAACCACGAAGGCTGGAATACTAGCGTTGTGACGTATGATGGGATTACGTACAACCTTTCGCCGGAGGGTGCTCCAACCGAGGAAGGGGCCGGGTTGGGCTCCAAGGTGGAACCCTGGATCTCAGAAGCTGAATACCCTCCATAAGTTTGCGATATTATTGTGTTTTTGGGAGCAAGCACGTTGGACGAATACGCAAAAGCCACCGGACCTTGAACGAACACAAAAGGTAGCACCATCGCATACCTGCCGAGGATGCTTTCTCCAGCCTGGCCTCCCTGGAATGCGATCGTTGCGCTCGTCGCATTTGCAGGAATGGAAATTGAAAAAGTTCTTGAATTTGCTGCCACAGTCCCAAGCGAACTGGGTTCAAGAGTGATCGGAGACCCGGTAGAATTTGCAAGTACAGCCTGGCCAGTTATGGAAAGGGGTTTGAATGAAGTGGTTATTGTCAGCGTAGCCGGTGAATTTGACGGCAGCTGTCCCAAGCTCACGAGCACACTGACAGGAGACAATCCGCCAAGGTCAAGAAGCGTAAAAACAGGAATGATAGTTGTGTTTATCACTACCTGGTTTCCTGAGGCAGTCTGATCAGCAGACAGCTGGGCGCTGGATGAATTGGCTACTCTAGGCGCTCCTGCTGAAAAAACTAGAAAGGGGGCCAAAAGCAAAAACAGTACTATGAATGCCAGGGGTAAAATAATTCTGAGTTTCTTCAAGCCTACATCTGCGCCTGCCATCCAAAG
>JBOGRL010000246.1:0-6719 GCA_050749505.1 Nitrososphaerales archaeon | reverse complement strand
ATTAAATAGTAATTTGGGGCGGTTTCCATTTGAGATGCCGGAAGACCCTGACCTTCGCAGACTCCTGTGGTATCTCTTAGGTGGCACAAGGGGTGGAGAAAACCGCGCGAGGATCATCCATGAGCTCAGGAATCATCCGAGCAACTTGAATCAGCTTGCGACAAGGCTCAGATTGGAGTACAGATCAATTCAACATCACATCGAGATCTTGAAAAGAAACTCACTCGTCACCTCGCAGGGAGAACACTACGGATTGACGTATTTTCCAAGCCCCTGGCTTGAATCGCATTTTGATCTTTTTGAGGAGATTACCAAAAAACTGAACATGAAACTAGAGTCAAAAAAAGAAAACGATCTTGAGTGAATTTGGAACAAATTACGGGATTAGGTCAAATACGGTAGCGATCCATGTATCCGCCGGGTTGCTTTTCCCAACTTTGGAAGGGCAGACAAACAAGCTCAAATAAATATGACGGAGAGCGTCAAAAGAGAGAGATCAGCGAAATTCCATGTCGGAGAAAACAGTGAACCTTCTTACCTCGTTCAGTAGGGGAATTATTGCTGGACTTGCTTCACTGGGATTTCTTTTTCTGCTCAGATTGGGGAGTGTCGCGCCATTTCCTCCTGACTCTGCGCTTGAAGCTTTCTTACGAATAATTCCCGAATCTGTACAGGAACCCTCAATCCAGCAGCTTGGCGATTTTGCTGGTGAATTGGGGCTGCTCATTGCGACGCTGATCGCAGCTCTGATCTACGGAGCATTTGGAGTAGCGTTCGAAAGATTTTATGCGCCCAGGATGACAACCCGGCGATTCTCTAGGTTTGAAAAGTTCTTACTCTACTCGTTGTTTCCATGGTTCATCTTTGGCCTGATTGTGTTGCCCCTGAGCGGCGTCTCCTTCTTTGGGATTTCTTCGGGGTTCAACTCCTCTGTAAGCATATGGGAGTTTCCGCTGGCGCTGCTGTTTGGAAACGCAATTTTTGGATTCGTGCTCGCGTGGCAGTATAACGACATTCCACTATTTGTGCGTGGGCAGACCGCTGCAAAACCGGTGGCTGTCGTCAACAGGATGACAAAAGAAGAATCTAGAAACGGGTCGCGCCGGTCTTTCATAGAAAAGGGAGTCTTGGCGCTCGGCGCCCTGGCATTTTTGGTTACGGGTATTGATGGTCTTTTGACTTCTTCCACAGGAACGGTAAACTCTGCCAATTCTCCTTCTGGTACCCCGATCAATCTGTCCACCGCACCTCCGATATTCGATGATCCGCGGCTTGCATCATTGATAGATTCAGAAGTTACGTCGGCCGATGACTTTTATCGCGTCTCAATTGATCTGTTTGACCCTTCGGTAGATGTAACGAACTGGTCGCTGCAGATAGCGGGGCTGGCCGATAGTCAGAAAACCTACTCGCTTGCAGACGTTCAAGCGCTGCCGATGACGACCCAATACAACACCTTTGAATGCGTCAGTAACGAAGTTAATGGAAACCTGATCAGCAACGCGAAGTGGGGAGGAGTGAGACTCTCAGATCTTTTCAACGATGCTGGCAGTGTGTCGCCTGGTGCAGATTATGTGGTGTTTTACTCGGTCGATGGTTACAGCGTCGGAATCCCTTTGTCAAAGGCATTGATGCAAGACAGTATGGTTGCCTACGAAATGAACAACAACCCGCTCCCCAAGAGCCATGGATTTCCGCTCAGGGCTGTCATCCCGGGTCTCTATGGAATGATGAGCGCCAAATGGATTAGGAAAATTCAGATTGTCAACTCTACTTACGTAGGGTACTGGCAGACCCGCGGATGGAGCAATGTGGGCACGGTACAGACGCTAGCTTTCATAACGATTCCAAGTGACAGCTCTTCTCGGAGTCTGTCTCAGAATAACGGAACAGTTATGCTTGGAGGGTATGCGTACGCCGGAGACCGTGGCATTTCAAGGGTTGAGGTGAGCGTGGACGAAGGAAAAACTTGGCAGGAAGCCACGCTCAAACCGGCGATTGCGAAAAATACCTGGACGCTTTGGGCATACGCATGGCAACCGCCAAAAATAGGTCCGGCCAGCGTTTATGCACGGGCAACCGATGGCACGGGGTCAGTTCAATCGGCAGATATCTCAAACACATTCCCCAAAGGAGCAACCGGTTATGCGGTTATATCTATCAATGTGACAAATTAGTCTGTCAAAGATATTTGACATTGTGAATCAACGTCACGACCTAGATAACTCCTCTAGAGCAGTTAAATCAAGTTAATGCCGAGAGATTGACATGAGGGACTCTGAGGCGTCTATGAGCCAATTGACTCAAAATCCGCTGAATAAAGAGAAGCAAGTAGAGGAAACGCCCAAAGCAAGAGCGAGGGACCGTTCTTTCAAAGACTTCATCACTTCAAATCACATTGGGCTGACCCTGGGATTCTCGGTCATACTTGTAGTGAGCGGCCTGTTATTCATCTTCAGTTCTATAGAACTTTTGATTCCTGGTACGCAGAACACGATAGGAACTGGTATCCTGACGTTTCCCGGCTCTCCGATACTTCCTCTCGTGTTGGGAGTCTTACTTGTGGCAAGCCCTTTCTTCCTCAACAGCTTCGTCCTCCACGCATTGGGGTACGAAAGAGAAATGCGGATCAAAGCCCAAAAATCCACGAGGGAAGCGAAACTCTTGCAAGATATACTAACTCATGACATCAGAAATTACAATCAGGTCTCTACGCTCAGCGCCGATTTGATCAGGGAAGAGACAATCGGGAATGAGAAAGTGGATCAACTGGTTACAACGCTACTGAGTTCGATCGAAGATTCAACTAACTTGGTTGAAAGAGCAAAAATGCTTGGAAGAATAATTTCCGATCGAAATCTGCATTACCATGCAGTCAACCTTCTGGAGTCGGTGAAGCGCTCATTTGAACAGGTGAATTCCGACTCTTCAGGCAGAAAGATCATCGCTGTCGTGAAACTTGACTCTTCGCCGATTGCTCCGCTAAACTCACTCGAGACGCAGGCGTACGAGGTTGATGTTCTTGCAGACGGATTACTTGATGAAGCATTCGTCAACTTGATCTCCAACTCGGTGAATTATACGAAAGACCCTGAAGCTTTCATTGCAATCGAAATTGACAAGGAGTACGATCGTATACTCAAGAAAAAGTGCTGGAAAATATCGATAGCAGACGTAGGAAATGGAATCTCTGACGAGCTGAAAGTATCTCTATTCTCTCGTTACCTAGAGGGAGTGAAAGGAAACGGTCTCGGGATGTCAATAGTACACGCTCTTATCGTAGGAAGATATGGTGGGAGAGTACAGATTGGAGACAGAGTTACAAATAATCCTTCGAAGGGAGCTCTGGTGGAGCTCTGGCTTCCCGCCGCCTGAGATAGTTGGGAACTCGCCACTATTCTTCTTCAGAGTTCTCAGAATTTACCTTTCTATAAACAAAAAACATTGAGCCGAGAGCGATTCCGAGCGAAGCAATCGATAGTACTGCCAGAGTAAAGCCGTTTGCGTGGCCCGCAATCGAGCTTGGGAATGCGAACAAGTCTTGTGCGTTGGCCTGGGCAGTCGATTGGATTGTCTCAGTCGCGCTACTTGCAGTTATGGTCGCAGTCATCGGAGATGATTGCTTTGGGTTTGTTGTGCTACTAAATGTTGCAGTAGGAGCTTGAGTTACACTGGCAGACGAGCTTAGAACCGAGGCCGATGACACAGTCGAACCTCCAACTTGACTTGGTGTCGTAGTAGCGGCGGTCGCCGTGCTTGAAACAGATGACATTCCATTGGTAGCATATTCAACCGTGGATGATTGCGGCGTATAACTAGGGGTTTTTGCTGAATTCAAGATCGGAGTACCGAATCCGAGCAAGACAGGCCAGGAAAGAATCACAAGCAAGATGAGAGCACAAGCTATCCCAAGTCCCGCTGTTGCTATAGGCCTGTCTGGAAATTCCATCCTCTTTTTGCCCTCTTGGACTCTAGTATCACAACATATTGATAGTTCTAACAATCAGAACACTAGACCAGAGCAGTTTCACAACCTTAAATTGAAGCCGATCCGATGGGCTGACTGTTCTGGGAAGCAAAACGAGAAAATTAACATAGCCAAAGAGGAAAAAATGAAAGCTTGACCCCTTAAAAACAAAAGCCACACTTTTTCTCGGAGACGAGCTGCAACCTGGTTACGCAAGGCCGCGCTATTCCCGAGACATTGCGAGTGTTTGGGGATAAAAGAGATGCCCATGCTAATTTACCAAAAGGTGGAAGAAGGAACAGAACATGAGACCTGGAAAAGAGCCCCCCACCACTTCTTTGGCAGGCGCGAGTTGGAACGGTGAGGCAGTTCGTAACATCTACCCGATCAGTTTATGAAAAGACCTCAATGTATATCCCGTTCGGATCCTGAATGTATTCCCGGCGGCTGTCTGCCTTTCTCATATCCAGAACCACCGGGTGTCCAGCTTTTTTCGCTTCATTTGCGAACCCGTTAAGGTCTACTACTGGAAGGCAAGGTGATCAAACTCTTCACCGGGATTATAATCACTCGCGAATATGCTGCCTGATGAGTAATAATTGAGTTCGATTTGATGTCCTCCTTCGTCACTCGCCAGGGATACTGCCTCTCCCTCCGGTCTGATCTATTCTCGATCTTCCTGTTATCTTCATTCCTAGGATCTTTGTGTAGAACTCGATTGATTTTTCCAGATCCTTTACTCTGATTCCAGTGTACGAAAACTTCGCTCTCATCATTCATCATTCAGATGAACGGAACATCTCCAGAAAAACACTTCACTGGCAAATTGCCGAGTATGATGGTTGATAAGTCCAGCAAAGTTCAAACGAATACTTGCGTTCCAGGAATCAAGGTGTTGTTCCCGAAGCTATGGATTTTTCACCCATTCTGAGGATACTTTACTCTCAGTCGGAGCTAGCATCAAAACTGTAGCCAATGTCTCCAGCTGGAATCCAGGCGTGCTAAAGAAGTCAGGAAAAAGCGATATATTACTGATAGATTCCGTTTTTTCGAGATCTGGCGTTTTTTGTCATGAAGTGTCCAAGCTGCAATTACGAAACTGATGACGCCGAATTTGAAGGCTTCGAGGTTTGGTTATCCCAAGTCGGGAAATTTGGGCCTCGCGTGAAGGGTGGAAAGAATGCGATAATCAGAGTCTGTCCAAAATGCGGCACGACATTCCTACCAATTCGGGAACCAGCAAGTTAGCAAAACATTGCACGATATATCAGAAGGCGCATTCTATTTTTGGAAGATTTCGTTTTTGATAACCCCTTCTAGATTTTTGTCGGTTTTTGGAATATTACGCACTATCCGCAGACAATACGAGAGCTCTAGGATTCCTCTACCATCGTTATAACATTGAGAAAATGAACTGAGTTTAGGCGTCAACTACAGCGTTCTGTGGGAAGAGAAGCTATTCTCCAGTTGCCATATGGAATGGCATCGACTGTATCACCAGCCTTCCAGGACCAGTGAATCTATTCATCATGAAAGTGAATCCTCCGAAGAGGCCGCTCTTTAACCCCATGCTATTTGTCGATATCTGAACTTGTGCGTCCTTGTACAGGAAACCTCCAGGCTCTACGTCTAGCACTTCTCCGCTGCTCAGGTTCTTGGTGAATACGTTACCATAGCCATGCAAGGCAAGGATCCCGGAACCCTCGAACGTATCAACGAACAATCCCGTTCCTCCGTATAGCATGCTGGAAAGGCCCTTCACTCTGTAATACGAATAATTTACGCCGCTCGTAGAGAAAAGGAATTGATGCTCTCTTACGTGGATTGCTGACCCTGGTTTGAGCTCTAGATGGATTATCTGTCCGGGAGCATCTCTTGAAAACGCGATTCTGCCGGGCCCGTGAGCTTCTGTAACATACACCGGAAGACCTGCAAGCATCCTTTTTCCAACTCCCTTCATCGCCTTTGCAGTAATAGTTACAGTCGGATCTTTCCACAGGAAGATATGATGTTCGAAAAAAATGGAATCGCCTTGCGCGAGAGAGACCTCTGCTACCGGGACAAGTTCGCCAGAGGTAATCACTTTTATTGATCCAAAGGAAGTCGCGATAGCACTGCCACCCTGATTGATACTTGCACCGACTTCCATGAAGTCGTGCAAACCGATTGGAACATATTTAGACTTTGTGAACGATGACAATGCGCCGTTTACTTTAGCACGCTTTCTATTCCTCTGATGAAGGATTGATACATTGGCTGATTGTGCAGCCAGAACACGTTGATCCAGTTCTTGATGTGATTAAATCGGCATTTTAGACCGTGGTTCCTGCAGGGAAATAGATCATCGAACGATTCGGTCCTGTCCTTCAAGCGTTGCACTGCTCTCTCCGTAACCTCACACAGCCACGAACCGTGAAGGTAGACGTGGTGTCGCAGATTCACCATCTCGCATGAGGGAGAGGATACCAATCGCCGGCGTCAGTCCAGACAGGATGACGACCGTATTTCTTCACGAGATCTTTTTTTCAAGAATAGTTCAACCGACAGCGAGCTCGGTGTCCATGCTAGATGCAGTCCTCTATCTTGGAAGGGCTCGTATGCGATGAATAGAAACGCCTGCATCCCTGCAATTGTAATTCCTGTCTCGTCTATCGCAAATATCTTGACTCTTTCTCTTCCCAGCCTGAACAATTTTTATGAAAGCTTGTGTCAGATCCCAGTTCTTGATACCAACCCCATACTGCCTTGTGAG
>JBOGRL010000245.1:0-7789 GCA_050749505.1 Nitrososphaerales archaeon | reverse complement strand
TTTTAGCTCTATGGAACTATGTTTACTAATTACAATGACAAGAGTTCGGATCTGGAAGATTTCTTCATGAGCTGAGGAGGAGACGCTCAAAAATTTGGTTGCGCGTGCACGCTTAGACGCGCAGTGTTACAATTATTCTAGTTTCAAATACTATAATCATCATCCAAAAGAATAAGGCGGTCAGTACTCACTCTTTGTTTCTGACTGGAAGTTCAGTTTCTCTTGAAACCTGCGCCCACCGTTCTGGCAGTGCTCGCAATGGCGGTTCTGCTCTTGGCTCTTTTTGTGATGAATAATGTTGATGTATACGTGGCAGCCGGTTGCGCCGCGATCGGCGTAGTTTATCTCGCACTGATAGCAAGATCCTCTGTCGCTCGGTCTCAAGCCGAGATCAAGCCGAAAAGACAATTTCCCGCGCTCCTCTTTATCGTGCTCATCATTCCACTAATTGCTTCGATTTCGCTCGGGGCTCTAGGGTTCCTTGGAACGCCGTTTCTTGCAACGCTCCGCACTCTGATAATCTCGGGTTTTAGCATCACCTTTTTCTTTATCTCCTTTTCCATACCTCTTGCTCTTAGCGAATCCAGTTCTAAGAAGGAGTTTGATCCGGCTTACCATCCATTGGTCAGCATCCTTGTTGCCGCGTATAACGAGGAGCTTGTGATAGCTAGAACCCTCCAGAGTCTTGTGAACATCCCTTACGATCGAAAAGAAATCATAGTCATCGATGACGGTTCAAAGGACAAGACAAACGCAATTGCTTCATGGTATAGGCAGTTCGGCGTCAAAGTTTTGAGAAAAGAAAATGGAGGAAAAGCAAGGGCCCTGAATTACGGACTGTTATTTTCGCAGGGTGAGATCATCGTCACGGTTGACGCCGACAGCGTTCTGCACCGCGATGCAGTGGATGAAATCGTAAAGCTCATGAGCAACAAGAAGATTTATGCTGCTGCTGGAAATGTGAAAGCTCTAAACGCAAACAGCATGATCACGCATTTTCAGGAGCTCGAGTACATAACAGCGATCAACACGCTTAGAAGATCTCTAGATCGTTTCGGAGCGATAGCTGTCGTTCCGGGGGCGTTCGGAGTATTCAGAAAGGAGGCAATAGATAACACTGGCGGATATGATCCTGACACCGTTGCTGAAGATTTTGATCTCACTTTGAAGATTCAGAAAGCTTACGGCTGCGTGGGAGCAAGCTCTACAGCGATCGCCTATACCGAAGTTCCCGCAAACCTGCACAACCTATACAAGCAAAGGTATAGGTGGGCGAAGGGAACCTATCAGGCCCTAATCAAACACAGGGACGCATTTCTAAACCAGCGGTTTGGTGTTTTGCATAGCATAATATTTCCGATTCTTTTGCTGTCAATGATAGTCCCTTTTGCGACATTTGGAGCCATTATCGCGGGGATTATCCTTACATTGAACGGGGGGTTTGAACTTTTCCTTTTCTTGATCTCTCTTTTCGTATTGATTCAATTCCTTATCTCTGTGTTAGCACTATCTTTGGATAACACGAGGTTATCGCTGGCCTGGTACGCTCCGTTCCTTGCTTGGGGCTATCGCCAATTTCTCGATGTTATCATGATCTATTCTCTCTTGTCATTAGCCTTTTCGAGCAACAAAAGATCTGGTTGGAATAGAGTCGACAGAGTCGGCGGCCTACAGCGTGAAGTAATTACGGAACGGAAACATGACTGAAAAAATAATATTCACAGCTATCTAAACAAAGCTAATATCTTGTTCCTTGAAAAAATAGAAACATTCCTTTGAAACGCCAACAACGTTCATCGGCCTCGTTAGCTTTGCGTCTTGAGAGAAAGCATCCTGCGTTTGTCCCGACTAAGGAAATTCATAAAATTGAATCCTTCATCAGGTCTGAGCTAGGCAAATCTGGAGCTAAAGGCGTTGTCGTAGGAATAAGCGGTGGAATCGATAGCGCTGTGGTAGCTGCGCTTTGCGTGAAAGCTCTTGGGGCCAGGCGCGTTTTGGGAACGTATATGTTCGAAGACCACTCCAGGAATTCGCAAGATTTTCTCGACGCCAGAAAATTAGTCGGTCAACTAGGAATCAAAGTCCTGGACTTTCGCCTCAGTCCAATAATCGAGGAATTTTTGAAACTGCTAATGTCAAATCGATGCAGAGTCTCGAGGCTCACGCTCGCAAATATCAAGTCGCGAAGCCGGATGGTGATTCTGTACGCCCTGGCTAACGAGCGTCACCTGATAGTAGCGGGAACCGGAGACAGGTCTGAAAATCTACTGGGATATTTTACGAAATTCGGAGATGGAGGAGCCGATATTCTGCCAATAGGCCACCTGTACAAGACAGAAGTTAGAGCACTCGGATTGATGCTCAAGTTGCCTTTAAATATCATCATGAAGCCGTCCAGTCCGAATCTCTGGACCGGTCACAGCGCAGTCGAAGAATTGCCTGCAGACTACGACGTGCTCGACAAAGTGTTGACCCTTATCTATGACTCGAGAAAAAGCATCCGAGAGACCACGCGTCTGACTCGAACCTCGAAGGAAGTAGTAAGTGAAGTCATTAAAATGAATGAGCGAAGCAAACACAAAAGAGAGCTTCCCGCGTCACTTTTGGCCTGATTTATTTTAGTGAGATAATGAGAATTAGATGAAGCAATATTCTACAATTACAATCATTCCACTTAATGGGATGGGGGAGGTTCGTCCGGGGGATGATATTGCAAATCTGGTACTTCTCGCATGTAAAAAATCTCACGTCCAGATCAAAAAAGGGGATATTGTGGTAGTCACGCACAAGATCGTCTCCAAAGCCGAAGGACAGGTAATCGACTCCCGTAATGTTGTTCCGAGCAAGTTCTCCATCAAAGTGGGCAGGCATATCGAAAAGGATCCAAGGCAGGTTGAAGTGATACTATCAGAGTCTCGCAGAATAGTAAAGATGGTGAAGGGGTTGATAATATCTGAGACTCAGCATGGATTTGTTTGTGCGAATGCTGGCATCGACCAATCAAATGTTGAGCTAGGGAAGATTGTGCTGCTGCCCAAGAACCCGGACGCATCCGCCGAGCGTATTCGGAGCGCAATCAGACGGGCTACAGGTAAAGACGTCGCGGTCATGATTTCAGATACTTTCGGCCGCCCGTGGAGAGAGGGGCAGGTCGACGTTGCAGTAGGACTCTCGGGCATTTACCCGTTTTCAGATTACAGGGGGAGGAGAGACCAGTACGGATACGATTTGAAAGCAAGTGTGATATGCACTGCAGACGAGCTAGCTTCTGCGGCGGAACTCTGCATGAACAAGCTTGACAGGGTTCCGGCAGTCATAATCAGAGGGTACAGATACGCGAGAGCCGAGGTGTCAGCTCGCAGGCTCGCAAGGAAACCGTCTCGCGATCTGTTCAGGTAGTTAGATATATTCCATTTGAAACGAATTGGAGTTATCTCCGGAGGATCAGGCTCGTCAAAGTTCGCGATAGCGTTCTCAGATTATGTCAAGAAAAATAATGATTTCGAACTCGGCTACATAGTGAACGTCGCCGACAATTACTGGTACCATGGCTTGTACGTGTGTCCGGACATCGACATCATAACTTATGCGCTTTCTGGGAAGCTAGACATGTCCAAAGGTTGGGGGATAAATTCGGATAGTTTTCGAGGGAAAGAAATGCTATCGAACTTGTCTTCTGCTGCCGAGGAGTGGTTCAGCCTGGGAGACTTCGATTCGGCGCTTTGCTTGAGGCGAACAGAACTGCTTCAGAAGGGATGGTCGCTTTCTTCGATAACCAATTTTCTTCGCAGAATGCTCGGTGTCAAAGAGGCCGTGATTCCCGCCTCGGACGAGCCTATCGCAACTTTTGTCAGGACTCACACCGGTTTGCTGCATTTGCAACAATTTTGGCTCAAGCTTAAAGCTCAGCCCTCAGTAAGCGGAGTTGAATACGAAAGCCTTGACAATGCTCTTGTTCCAAGCGCAGCGGCAAGTTACCTCTCAGAATCTGTGATCATATGTCCAGCAAATCCGATTACAAGCATTCTTCCAACTATCCGAATAAAGCAGATCCGGCGCAAACTCGCAAGGTGCCGTGTCGTCGCGATCAGCCCCTTTGTGGGCAACAGACCTTTTTCGGGGCCGGCAGGCAAACTGATGTCTTCTCTAGGTATTGAATCAAGCAGTTTCGGCGTTGCAAAGCTCTACTCAAAATTCCTAAAGATCTTGTTTGTTGATAGCGCAGAAGAGCCTGAAATAATCAGAAGAATAAAGGAACAGGGCATTGAATGCATCAAAACCAACATTCGAATAGATTCCGAATTTCGCAATGAATCACTTTCACGACAAATCATGGGGTTGCTATGAAGAACAGGTCGTGTGCAATAATTCCAGTCCGCGAATTTGCAACAACCAAGCTCAGATTGAAAGATATCCTCTCGGATGACAAGCGAGCGGCCCTCACGGCTACGTTGATAACCAGGGTCGTGAAATCGATCCAACAATCGCGCGTCAACCAGATCGTCGTCGTGGCATCAAATCCTAGTGAGGTCACAAATACATTACCCCCGAGCCCAAAGCTAGCCATAGTTCGTGAATCAAAAATGCGCGGAGGGGTAAATAGTGCTATGACAGATGGAATGCATCTTGCAAAGCAAGAAGGTGCGAACAAACTATTGCTTCTGCCTTCTGACCTGCCTAGGGTAAATTCGCCCAGCGTGGATAAAGCTCTGGATCTTCTTCAAGAGCGCGATTTGATCATCTGTCCCTCCCTGAAGAAGGATGGTACAAATCTCCTGGGGCTAGATGCTTCAAGAAAATTTGAACTGCATTATGACGACGACAGCTATTCAAAACATTGCAATGAGGCAAAACAAAATGGGTTCGACTATGTCACACTTGAGTGGGCCGAATTCTCAAATGATATTGACGATCCAAGAGATCTTGAGAGATTGAGTCAAAACTATCGAGCTCCGAATTTTGAAGATTTACTATCAAAAATTTCGAGCGAGTAATAAATCATGGAAACAGAATCTGGTTCCAAATCAAACTGAGTGAAGGTCTTTTCCCGTAAATCGGGTTGGTTGGGGAATTGGAGATATTGGGCGTTCACTAATTGAGAGTAAGGCAGATTCAATGTAATAGATCCTAATTTGTATCTCTTCGTACTTACATTGAAGGGAATCAATCTCCGAGCATGTTAGATCGGTGGTTCTAGCGACTTTGAAGGACCGACCAGGTGGTATCTCAAAGTGGAAGCAATCCAAGAAATTGGGAGTTTGTCGAAATCTGGAACAAGAATAAATTCTGGGAATTACAGTATCGGCATGAAGGAACAATCGGAGAGCTGGTTACTCCGCTTCCAGAACAAAAGAACTGAATTAAGAAATACCAAAGAATAAGCTCTACCCATTGGCTGATTAGATGATGGCAGACTTTAATCCAACCGAGGAACTGACGGGTTTCTGTGTCCAAGACATCCGACGAGATTGACAAGAGGCTCTATAATCACGGACTTGCCTTCATCGCCTTGATGGCGTTCATTGTGGCGTTCGCCACAGCAAGAATATTCACCAGCTTGCATCCGAGTACCTTGGTTCAAACTGCCGGCATCCACTTCCATCATTTCTGGTACGGACTTGCGATGGTCGTGGCCGCTGGTTGGATTGGTATTGTCACTACCAATAAAAAATATCGCCCAATAATGGCGCTTGTCTTTGGCTTCGGCGGTGGGCTGATTGGCGACGAAGCTGGGTTGCTTCTAACTTTCGGGAATTATCATACACTTCTGACGTATCCTATCGCAGTGGGAGTTGTAGTCATAGGAGCACTTGGAATCCTCTTCTTCCACTCCGGCAAGTATCTGAGAGAGGACTTTAAAGGCATCACCTTTGGTGACAAGATAATCCTGATCGGGATAGGAATTGGTGGGATGTCGGCGATAGCATTTCCGCTGAATCAGCTCACCTTGGGGGAGGCGATACTTACAATCGGGTGTGCCCTTGCTGTGGCAGGCTACCTGGTTCAGAGAAGAGGATAGGACATTGTTCGGGTTTCGGATCCTGACTCTAATGATGTCCTCGTAAACGACAGAACAGAACCCCATAGATTCAATCCAAAAACAGTCTGCTTTGGCTCTTCATATCACTTGAAGCGGAGCTCTAGACCGATACACTTGCGCCGAAATCTTTGAAGACTCTCAATGGGTCGGCCTTGCACGTATGCCCAATTGCATCAGGCCTCAGCGACCCAAGAAAATGATTGGACTTTACTGCTTTCGCTTATTATCATAGAAGCCGGCTGTTGCCGCTGTTGTACGCTCAATTTTTCGTTTTTGGTACCACATCAGCTTTAGCTAACGTCCCAGGTTCGCTGAAAGGATTATTAACGCGAAAGCGGAATCGTTTTTCTGTATAGAAGAAGATAAGCAGCTTTGTCATCTTCGGAATCTCTCTCTGGCTTTGGCGGATTTTCGCTCATTGGCTTGCCACGTTTCCTTCGATCGGCGCAATGAAAATGGAGATTTCTAAGAAAAAAATGCAAACATCTGCCGCCCAGCAAAAGCTGCGCGATTATTATTATGTTACAAAGCCGAACGTGATTTCACTACTTGTATTTACAGGCGCAGCCGCTTACGTTGCTAGCGCTGGCTGGCACACAAACATCATTTCTTTGATCATCGTGAGCGGATCCATCTGGCTTGGATCTGCGGCTGCAAATACCATTGGCAGTTACTTTGATCGAGATATCGATGCCGTCATGGCGAGGACAAAAAGCAGGCCCATCCCGACAGGAAGGATAACTCCTCCAAACGCGTTCAAGTATGGAATAGGGTTGCTCGCACTCAGTATCATCCTCTCATACCTCTTGAGTCCGCTCTGCGCGCTAGCGATGGTCGCTGGATTCCTCGATTATACCATGGTCTATAGCTACCTGCTCAAACGCCGGAGTTGGCTCAATATTATACTGGGCGGATTCTCGGGGGTCATGCCAGTTCTCGTTGGTTACTTCGCAGCGCATAATCCGGTTATTCCATTTATTGCGGCCCTCTTCATGGGATTTCTTGTTTTCTTCTGGATTCCAGAGCACATTTGGTCACTGGCCATCAGGTTTCGGCAAGAGTATTCCGAAGCCAAAATTCCAATGTTGCCAGTCGTCGTATCTGAGAGAAAGTCAGTTCAGGTCATCGCGGTGACGACTATAATCATGGTCTTGTACAGCCTGATCCCCATTTTTTTCAATGGTCTCGGGTTCCACTTCATATACATAGGAACAGCGGTCGTCCTGGGCGCGACGATGTTAGCTCTTAACGTTTGGCTCCTCCGATTGCCTTCTGCTGACCGCGCTTGGACTGTATTCAAAATTTCGAGCCCTTACCTATTTTTTGCCTTCATCGGCATCATGGCAGACATTCTGGTCTACACCCGCTAACTGAATCATTTTAAGTACGATTTTATGTTCGCTCTGAATGTTGGTCGCCTAACCTTTGAGTAGCAGTCTCTTTAGTCAAAGCGAGAGGTTTTTGCTTTTCGGCGATCTGCATGCAAATTCTAGAGAATTTGCCATTTGTTGCGAGGATGCGGGTGCGGACGCCATAGTGTTCCACCTCAATCACGATTCGGCCGGTGGCAATAGATTCGGGGGATTGGAGCTCGAGGAAGATTCTATCAAAGACTCCTTGAGTGTTTTGAAAATTCCATCAGGATTGACAATTGGAGATACTAGAACAATCCTGACGGAAGACTGGGAGTCGATCGCAAGACTTGGGTTTGCTTTTGTGAACATGTTTGCGCATCAGCTTCCTACATTT
>JBOGRL010000244.1:0-2483 GCA_050749505.1 Nitrososphaerales archaeon | reverse complement strand
ACTGTACACCTCTCCCACTGCACTCAGAGGGCTGATGAGGTATGGGGACGAGCCTCCTTCTAAGCATGATTTGCGTTCACTCAGGATACTCGGCTCCGTGGGCGAACCGATCAACCCTCACGTTTGGCTCTGGTATTTTGAGAAGATCGGCGGTGGCAGGTGCCCGGTAGTTGACACTTGGTGGCAGACTGAAACCGGCGGAATCCTGATTTCGGCCGCTCCCAAGCTCGGACTCGTTCCTCTGAAACCCGGCTCGGCAACTTTTCCGCTTCCAGGTATTGAGGCTGATGTATTAAACGACGCAGGTAAGAAAGCGGTTCCGGGCGAAAAGGGGTACATCGTCATAAAGAAACCCTGGCCGGGAATGCTCCAAACTCTCTACCACGACGAAGAAAGATTCAAGCAGACATACTGGTCCAAATTTCCCGGCGTCTACTATGCTGGAGACTATTGCGTGAGAGACGAGGACGGTTACTTTTGGCTCCTCGGAAGGGCTGATGAAGTCCTCAAAGTCTCTGGGCACAGGCTGGGTACTATTGAAATCGAGGATGCCCTAGTTTCGTACCCGGCTGTTGCAGAATCAGCTGTTGCGGGAAAATCTGATGAAATCAAGGGAGAGAGCATAGTTGCGTTTGTCATAGTAAAGTCCGGCTTTGAGCCCAGTCCAGAACTGGCGGGAAAATTGAAGGAGCACGTCAGGAAAGCAATCGGCCCCGTTGCTACCCCTGAAGAAATCCACTTTGTGAAGTCGCTTCCCAAAACGAGATCAGGAAAGATAATGCGGCGAGTTGTGAAAGCCGTCGCAAATGGAATGCAGAATGTTGGAGACGTGACCACGCTTGAGGATCAGGCTTCGGTAGAGGAGGTCAGGCGCGCAGTTCAGGAGCTCCAACAACAGCTGAAATAAGCTCAGGGCCTGGGGGCACTCCCCAGAAAAGAGATCAAGACTCTCTGACAGATTCCAGGGTCGATACGGCAGACCAGATAGTAACCCGACTGAATGACGGCATGTTCGGATCCTGGCTCACTTCCTCGAGTATCGAGATCGAATTGGCGGCTCTGACGCCGATTGAGATCTTGGTGTCGTTCAGCATGTTGATTGCGTCTTTGACTATTTTTCGAATATTTCTGGGTGTGATGTTACTCTCTACGACCTGCTGTAGAGTTCCTAGCGCCTTCTGGACTTTCTCTTCGTTTTCAATTCTCTTTTTTTCGCGTCTCTCCGCAGCTGTTGACATTCAAATGACATCTCCGACAGGACGGTAACCCTAGCATTCCCTAGGTTTTTTAACCATTCGTTATACAATCGCCATTTTTTCTTGCGTGGTAATCAGGTTGTTGTACGGCCATTTTCCGCACATAGGGATTTTAACACTATGCCCCCAAGGGAGTCCGCCTCCAAGCCCTGATCGTCTCGTACCACGTTATTATCAGTCCAGCAATGGCAAAAATGTACGCCCAGACGCTTATGCGCGAGATTCCCGACGACCATTCGACCGCTATGAAGTATGCAAATAGTATTGTGAGCATGACAGAGTACAGGACAAATCTGGGGATAATATGCGTCCCAATTTTCAGAAACTGTTCGAGCGCCTCGATCTTGATCTCTTTTGCGAGAAAGTATTCGCCTGATTCGTCCTTTGTTGCAAGCTCCATGTCAACGAGCTTGTCCAAGTGATACTGTGCCAGTGAAGCGCTCTTAAAACCGAGTGATCTCTGGGCCTCTCTGATGCCGGATCTTTGCACTTTGAACAGGTAAGTATAGACTCGCAGGGTATTGCCCTTCAAATCTGCTTCGTGGGATCCGCCTGCTGTCATCTTTCCTTCTTCAGACCACGTACCCACCGACTTAAATGTAATGGATTGAATTCTAGAGTTCTTCGCTAGGTCGAAACTACTGCAGCGACAAGCAGTTCACTCTCCTTTGGTTTGTTCTAAACCAGACGAACAGCTCGTACAAATCTTAGTACAGGGCATCAAAATGTACGGGTTTAAGACGGATACCCCACTGTTTCTCGCTCTAAGCAATGTGACGTGTGGATGGCAATGAAAAATCGAAACCGCATGGAAATCCTGTACGAGATAGTTTCAGCAGCTAAAATGTCAGCCAGAAAAACGCATCTGGTGTACAAGTCGAACGTTTCATTCAAGCAGCTGGACGTTTATCTTAGCTCTCTGATAAATGCAGGTTTGATCGAAGAAAGCTACGAGCAAGATATTGGCCGAGTATACAATGCAACGAGCAAGGGACTAAACTTTTTGGAGATATATGAAAGTATGACAAGCATTCTCAATAGCGAACCACTAAAACATCCGAAGGTGGTGGACGAAGAAGAAATAGCAGAAATTCGAAGTTTAGGAATCTCGTCGCAGGACAATGGAACAAAGATTCCGTTGATTGAAAAGGCAGCTCTGGCTTAAAACGCCTGTTCAAAAGATCGGAATACCTAAAGCTCAATAAGCTGGCTGGCAAAAACAGTTAA
>JBOGRL010000243.1:0-3863 GCA_050749505.1 Nitrososphaerales archaeon | reverse complement strand
TCGGGACAGGGTAGAAGTCAACAAGGAGGTAATTATGCGTTCAACTAGATAACGTCCACTATGCCAAGTACTGAGGTTTCCTGCGTTCGACTGACAACACCTAGCTCTTCATGATCACATAGATATTCTGCGCACTCGCTCCTTTGTGTAGGACGTGAATCAATATGATCCAACTTTCGAGAACCGAATTTGAGGCAAGGACAGTGGCCGTATTGCTCGTGCAGGGGTATTTTTCGTGAACGTCTACCTAGGACCCCATGATGCGAATCTGAGCCAAGTCCTGCACTATTACTTGAACTGGGCAACAAACAGTCATTGGCTACGACCAAGAAGAACAGTCAAGTACGGATGGAAAAAACATCGCCACAATCTGCGCCCGTGTCATCATCTTTCTTTGCGCGATCAACCGAGACGATTCGCCGCTGAGTTGGAGTGGTGCAAGGCGGAGTCCTGACAAAATTGGAAATCGACCAAGAAAGCGCAACCCCGAGGTTTCCGAGTTTCAGGTCGGCGATCCTATCTGACATATTCTGCATAACGCTCAAGAATCTTGAGCTAGGACAGATTAGGAGCCTATTACACAAGGAGATAGTTGAGATCAAGGGCCCGCTGGTTAAGGGCGTGCGTGCCAATGAAGTAGAGGAAGACCGGATTCGCTACGAGCTCTCCGCGAAACTCGTGAGGATCTGCCTGTACTACGACAGCGGTTTGACGATGGCACACTCGATCTTGGAAAAATCAGCTTCACTTGTGAACAGGATACTGTCCAGGCATTGCAAGAATCCAAATCCGAAATATGAGGTCATCGAAGACACGGTTGACTGCATCATGAGAGCGGAACCGGACTTGGCGCTCGCGCAACGCCTGGCCGGCCTGTATCCTTCTTTGAAGGAATTCGCGAAGGCTAAAGAGGGCATGTGCTACGACCTTGCGGAAATTATTGGGCTAATGGAATCAAGACCATCAATCGTCACGCGCGTCAAGCTAGCCGAAAATGCGGCGGAACTCTCTCGAAGGATGGATATCACATGCGACCTGGTGCAAGCTTACCTAAAATTCACCAACGAACACTTGAGCAAGACGCATCAAAACTGGGAGAATCGATAGCTTATTGGGAAAAATTGAGCCCCGGATTCCTGTGGCGGATGACCCTGAGCTCCGCCGACTCCTATGGTACATGCTGGGCGGAACAAGAGGAGGCGAAAACAGGGCGAGGATCATCCACTCCTTGCTGAGGAGACCAACGAACCTCAACCAGCTTTCAACTATCTTGAAATTGGACTATAGGGCAACCAAGCATCACATAGAGGTTCTCAGGAAGAACAATCTTGTGTTCTCTCAGGGGAAACGGTACGGCTTGACATATTTTCTGAATCAGTGGCTAGAGGCCCATCTCGATTTGTTCGAAGAGATATGCAAGAAGTTGAACTTCAACTTTGAAGACAGTGTTCAAAAGAGTTATGTTGTTCCTACTAGAATCCCTCTAGAAGAAAAACGGGTTGCGGTCTTTCTCAAATTGGGACAGATACAACAGTGATACAATGCCTAGGAATGCCCAGGAATAGAAGAACAACGGTAGAATGGCCACCTCAGCCAGCAAACTAACTGTCACGAACTTCATGATTGATCCTTTTACGGATCTTTCGGATAGACTTCACAGACCGATTCTCCTGGCGCAACAGGCAAGAGATTCTCAAGCTTACTCACAGGATCTTCTACCGGCGGCGGAAGAACTATTCCTCCAGACAGACAATGCCTTTCTTTCACTTCGCTGTCTTCAGTAACGCCCGCTTCATCTCTAAGACGTTTTGGAAGTATTGTAACGCCCTTCTTTTTGACATTCAGTACTACAGATTCTTCCAAAGCTAACCATCCTGCTCCCTTATTCTTGGAGGTCAAACTAATCTAAGGTTTGTTGAACTCGGATAAACCGTGTCGACTCCCCCCGCCACATGATAGCTATGCACTGATCAAGTCTATCGCAAAAGCAAACGGCGATTCAAACTCAACTTTTGCTGTCGTGTTCCCACTTGAATGGGTACACAGAAGGAGCCATCCTTGGCTCAACGAATCTCTGGATTATCGACGCTGATATGGCCGTCACGAGTACCGACATTCCCAAGAGCGAGAAAAGGCTTGGTCCACAAACCCGAGGGTTAAAGCTAGCTGCCCGATCAAAAGCGAAAACTCTCCGCGCGGAATGAGTCGCGCCCCAAAAGCTTGCGCTGGAGGCATCTTAAACAGGCTGGTGCTGGTTCTGCTCTTTGAACTCTTTCCATCCCTCGTTCCTGCAAAATAGCTTGACCTGAAAATCCTTCCAACTAAATGACCCCCCAAGAACTTGCCGAATACGAGCAAGATAAACACTGCAATGATCGGGACGCCCAGCGCTAAAGCGGGGAAAGGGTCGATCAAGCTTCCGATCGAGACAAAGAAGAGCACGAGGAAGAGATCCTTGATTGGGATTATTTTCCTCTCCAAGAAACTTGAGTGTTTCCCCCTTATTGCGAGCCCGATTATGAACGCGCCGATTCCCGGGGAGAATCCCAGGAACGCGGCCAGGATCGCAAACACGAATCCGAGCCCAAGCGCAAAAAGGAAGGGAATCTCCTCGAATTCTGGATCGTAAGAGCTCAGATAGTTTATGATAACGGGAGCCAGGTAGCGCGCGACGGCGAATCCCAGCCCTATCAGGGCTAGCCCACCCAGAATGGATTCAGATGCGGCAATCAAGCCTCGGGTCGAGGCGTTTTGTCCGATAACAAAATACGGAAAGCTCGAAGTGTTTGCAGAGGTGATCGAAGACAAGATAATGAGAAACACGACCGCGACAATATCCTCGCAGACCATCAGACCCATCAAAAATCCGGCCTCGGGCGCCTTGAGCATCCTCCTCGCGAGCAACACCCTTCCGACTATAGCGGTGCTGGTGATGCTCGCAGCCATCGAAAAGATGACGGATTGAATGAGGCTAAAGCGGAGGATGTACGAAGCTGCCCAGCCGAATCCGAACGAAACGCCAACTTCGAGGAGTGTAAGTAACACTACTTTGCTGGCTAGGCGCCTAAGCTCGAGAGGGTCGAGTTCTAGCCCGATTATGAAGAGCAGCAATACGATCCCGATTTCGGACAATTCGTTGATCGTTACGGGGTCTTTGGCCCATCCGAGGACGTAGGGACCGACAATCATCCCGGCGAGGATCTGGCCTGAGACGATCGTGATCTTGAGCCTTGCGAACACGACACTGAGCAGCAGGGCGGCGACAGCAAGAATCCCAATGTCGAGGAGGAACTGGAACTGAGTAGTGCTGGTGGTGGTCGTTGCAGCGCTGAGGATCCCAGATATTGTCTGTTCTATTGTCAAGTTTTCTTGCTTGAGCTTAAGAAATCTCGGTTCTCCTATATCAGTTGTTGTACAATTACAGGCCGTCTTTTGACGATGCCGTCAAGTATTTCTTGTAACAATCTGATCCAACTCTGAGTGGTTAAGAGCGGGTTCCAATCGTAAGAAAAATCATGATGTTGTCGCAAGCTCGCGAATATTTTTTTTGATAATTGAATCGCCGATGAAGAAAAATTACGCCTCTCAATAGAAATGGATACCCTCCTGATTTCAATAATATTCACGTGCTGGAAGGATTTCAATTCCCTTCCAATTCTTTTGGGATTTGGGAATTCTTATTCCCAAATCAAATTCGAAAAAAGCCATTCCTTCCCTTCAGCAACTTTATCTCCAGCAGGAATTCCATGAAATTCCAAAAAGGGGATCAAGCTTCATCGTTGCCACTGAAAGCAGTAACATTCGACCTCTGGCTGACTCTGATATGGGACTCTGAAGAGCTCGAAGAATACAGGAGGCTCAGG
>JBOGRL010000242.1:0-7021 GCA_050749505.1 Nitrososphaerales archaeon | reverse complement strand
CTCGAACTATACAGACTGATGACTGGAACGAGCTGGTATGAAGCGAAGGCAAGGATCGTGAGAGACGCGGTGAGGAGCTACATCGCTCATTCCATCTATCTTCTCAGGTCAAGCGCGTAACTCCTATTATTATTAAAATCCTGTGGCAGAGCGTAGGAATGATTCACTGACTCGTTTAGCTGAATTCTTGAAATTTACGACGCCGCCCGCGATTTTTGATGAAAATGTTTTTTGAAGAATCGCGTATGGAACCTTCCGAGTTAAGAGAACTAAAAAATTCAGCGCCCAAGTCTTCGTACTTTGCCAGGATCGAGCAAGAATGTAGTCCATTCCTTGCCGCATTTTATGCATGCGTACCTCACTATTACGCCGCTTTCTCCAAAGTCATCAAAGTGTTGAAGCTCCCATTCATGGCTGTCGATTATTTTCTGGAGCTCAGAAGCTCGTCGGAGGTCAAATGGTCTGGGATCGAGGCAGGCCAAAAAAAATTCATCCTACCGTTAGTTTAAACGCGGTAATCTTCGGGTTCTTAATGTATTCTATTTGCTCGATAGCATCGTGCTGAGATCAACTGCGGGAAAATGAGGATCAAGCCGACACAGATACGCTCAGTATTTCAGGGAGGACGTCGCTGATCCTTGCCCACAAACTCCCGTGATTTCGACTGGCATACAACTGCCCGGTTTTTGTCCCAAGATATACCCCACAGGGATCTTCTTCGTCGGAAGCCATTCCTTCGCGCAAGACCTCAAAGTATGCGGGCTTTGGGAACCCCCTTCCCAGCGGATACCACTCCTTGCCCGAGTTGTCTGTAGTCCACACCAGGAACTTGTTGTCAGGAGACACTCTTGAAAAATCGCCTTCGAGCGGGACGACGTACACCCGCTTCGGGTCGTTTGCATCGACTGCCATCGGGAAGCCAAACCGGGAAGGAAGATTGTTACGAATGTCCTTCCAGTTCTCACCACCGTCATCGCTTCTGTAAACGCCGCAGTGATTTTGTTGGTAAAGCACGTTTGGACTATCCTTGTGCCTCGCAATCTTGTGGACGCACTGGCCAAACTCTGGATATTTTTCTGGGTTATAGTCTGCAAGTACATTCTTGTTTTGAAATTTCCAACTGTTTCCGCCGTCTCTTGAATTGAGCGTTCCGACGGCCGAGATAGCGACGTGCAGGTTTCTTGGATCATCGTCTTCGAAAAGAATTGTGTGCAGGCACAGGCCGCCTCCACCCGGTTGCCACTTTGACCTGGTTCCGTGGGTGAGCAACGCGTCGTTGACCTTCCAGCTCGCACCTTTGTCGTCGCTTCGAAAAAGCATCGCGGGTTCTACTCCGCAGTATATCACGTCGGGTTCATCTTCAGGCCCGGGCGTGATGTTCCAGACTCTCTTCACAGATTCACCAGATCCCTTCGGAAATTTTGGGGAATCGGAGATACTCCAGGTCTTTCCAAGATCAAAGCTCCTTGCAACGCTCGGGCCCCAGTGCGCGTCTTCCACCGAAGCTAGGAGCAGTTTGTTTCTCTTATCATAAACCATGTGATAGATTTCCTTTCCTCTAAAGTGAGGCCCGCTAGCTTTCCACGTCCTGCGTCCATCGCTTGAGGAGAAAACAAAAGCTCCTTTTCTGGTGCCCACAAGCAGTAAGGAAGTATCCAATAATTTTTTAGGCATTTACTCCACCGGCGACTGAAGGGAGAATGTGAACCGTGTCCCCGTCCTTAAGTTTTGTGTTCTCTTTGGAGGCTTCGCGTATGTTCTCGCCGTTGACAAATATGTTGACAAACTGTCGCGTAACGCCTTGCTCGTCAAAGATTCTTTCCTTTATGCCCGGAAACAAACGATTCAATCTATCGATGAGCTCTGTGACATCCCCTATGTCTGAGACCTGCAACTCTCTTTTCTTGCCCGTATAGTCCTTGAGGTGCCCCGTGATGTAGATCTGTATCAAGTTTGAAATCTGCCGCGGGTAATTTCTTTTCGTGAATAGGTCTTACTGGAGATACGCTGGTTTGCTCTTGTCCAATTTTTCAAACTGTGGTGTCAGTTTCTTGATGTATTCGACGTTCGCGGCCATCATTGAAAATAAATCCGCCAGTCCCTTAACCTGGGCCTCTTTCAATTTCCCGAAATTGACTCTTTTTGTTTCTATCTCCTTTCCGCTTTTTGAAACCTTCATGGCAACTTCCACGTCGTAGACCTCGTCATTGCTGCTGCTACTACTGTTTTCATCTACTTCCATGAATGATTAACCCTTGCTGCTTCGTATTCCTATGGAACGATATAAACGGATTCTTGCGCCTTGAATATATAGTCAGGCAGGCTAGCAAGGTTCTCGCTACGACTCTACGGGCGCGTGCTCGCTTCAACCTCAAAAATTTTGTGAGAATTGAATTTTTTGGCAATAGGAAAAACTGCCCTCGTGTTCATCTTTGACATCGGCGGTGCAGTGATAAAATGGCCAAATAACGACCCGATCTTCAGATCCATCGCAGATTTCTATGGGATCAGATTCGGCGAAATGAAAGACGCTCTAGCTTCGAATTTTGTGGAGCTCGAAGCCGGGAGAATAACGAGCACCGAATGGATAAACAATGCTCTTTCTGCAGTCGGCCAGAAAAAGAAGAAGCCCAATCGATTAGAATGTGAAAGGCTTCTCTTGGAGCCCTTTGCAAGCAAAGCAAAGCCCAGGTTGGGAGTAATCAAGCTTATCAACTCATTGAAAAGGCGAGGTTACAAAGTTTACGCGCTTACAAACACCTCCGAGGATCACCTGGAATATATGAAAGAGAGGGGATGGCTACAATATTTTGAACGCGCCTTTGCCTCTTGCGAGCTTGGCTGTTTGAAGCCCGACGCTAAGATCTTCGGGGAAATGCTGAGGCAAGCTCAAGCAACAGCGAACCAAACAGTTTTCATCGACGACAAACCTCAAAACATCAGCGGAGCAAGAAATTTTGGCATACGCTGGACTATCAAGTTTGAGTCGATAGGAAGGCTAAAGAAAGACATTGCTCGGATTATTCGACGATCGGAAATGAAGGATTAAATAGCAAAGAACGGAGGACAGGAATTTCATTGCCGCACACCTCGAAGAAGTACAAAAAGAGTGCCACTGCCAAAGGCAGTAGCAACAGAATGACGTACATCGTCATCGCCGTGGTCGTCATAATCATAGTAGCTGCCGCTAGCTTTTACGCTTACTCGACCTTCTTATCCACCACAACTCATATCGCCACCACTACAAGTCTTGGTGGAAACACGACAGGCCAGTACTATGCCGTCATCAATACAACTCAGGGCGTAATGGAGGCTCAGATGTTCCATTCAGTTGCGCCAAAGACAGTCATTAATTTTGTCAACCTTGCAAACTCTGGATTTTACAACAATCTGGTGTGGCACAGAATAGTAAAGGGATTCGTAATTCAAACCGGAGACCCAAATACAAAGAACGGCGGAGGAAACCCAGCAAATTGGGGGCAGGGCGGTTCTGGTACCACTGTTCCGCTCGAGACAAATTCCACAGTTGTTTCAGAAGGCTATGTAAACAATGAAGGATATCTGGCTATGGCCCGCGGATCTGACCCCAACAGTGGGAGCTCACAATTTTTCATCAACTTGGCGGACAATTCAGCACTTAATGGGCAGTACACAGTTTTCGGAAAAATAATTAGCGGGATGAACGTTGCTCTCGCAATAGGAAATCTGCCGGTGAGCACCCAGTGCCAATCGAGCGGACAGCTCCAGTGTACGCCGACTAATCCCAGTCAAGCGATGGTCATCAGCATCACAATAAAAGATTCGCCTTGAAAAACGAGTCCCAAAAAAATAACTGATGCTAGATGTGAGCTGCCCTCGTTTCCGACGGGGCCGAAGGTTCAGGGAATATTCATGTCCATGAAAATGTCAATTACATGCTATGCCGAGCAGCAAAAATACCGTCCAGACAACATTGACAGCGGAGAGGTTTTCGCTTGTCCTGGCTAGGAAATCACAGGTTCTTTGCTCTCATTGTCCCCGTTTACGTATAGAGAGTAAGAGCACAATCTAGACAGTGATGTCAAAGCCTACTTTAATCGCACATTCTATGTGGTAGTAGCGTGCGCCTGTCCTCGACCCTTTGCTCAGCGCGTACCTCGATTCAATCGGAAGGTTGCAATACTTGCAGTTTGCAGGATTCCGCCTGCGCTTCCTAACCTGCAAGTCGACTATCTTTATACTTCTGGTCTGGCCCAAGAGGATGGGTTTTTTTTCATCCGCACCCTTGATCGGGGCCGGTTTTTGAACCGTTTCTGTTTTCTTCAAAACTGTATTCTTCACTGCCAAAACTGCCGGTTATTAAGTTTCAAATAAAAGTAGAGCATCAAGGTTATATTTTCCCCGTCCGAGTGCGCATAGCTGCTAATATTCCCTATATATCCTTACACGTAGAGCGAAGATAAAGCTCTCTTCGCCACGAATTCTTGATTTGAAACAACCCAGTTGATACGCATGCCTAAAACATCTTTCTTTCCTCGAGGGCTGAAGTTCTTCAACGCCGTTAGAGCGCGCGGGTCAAAGTTTAAAGAGAAACCGTTCGATTATCGCCTCTGATCAAAAGTATGGAGAATCACGAGGCTCACTGGATAGAATTCAAGACTCTGAAGGATCTGTTTTCGTTTGTAATCACAAAATCGATGCCCGGACAGCAATTTCTGTCCCTGATCAGATTCAAGGACTACACATACACTTTCACGCCGATCGACGATTCGGTCATGATATTCTTCACGAAAGATACTCCAAAGTCCCCCATCTACTCCTGGGACGGAGAAAAGGATGAATTTGTTCCCACGACCAAGGCAGACCGGTCGAGGATCAACATCCTTGTGCAGGAAGTTATCAACGACACGATGATAGATTCGTTGTTTTACAAGAAAAAGTAAATTGTTCTTCCTCTCAGAGTGAAATAGGTACCTGCGGCAGCCCAAGCCGTACCTTGCCTGCGTGGAAAGTCTGGAAGAGCTCGGGATGCTCAGTGTGTATGGGTATCAAAGTAGTCGGATCGATCTCGTTCACGATGTGATTCAAGTCCCTGCCGGAGGCGTGTCCAGAGCAGTGCGCGTGGATTTTTGCAAGAGCAAACCGCTCCATCCAGTTGCGCATCCTGGCTTCATCGATTTCGCCTTCCTCATTGAACGGCTCGCTCGCAGAGTGAAGGTAGATCCCGTTTTTCGGGGTGAGGTCGATTAGCTCGTTCACGTGATAAGAGCCGAGGGTCAAGATGACCCTAGATTCATTTTTCTTTACGTCTTCGCATGTCCAGACTTCGTAACCCGCATTGTACAATTCACGGTCGGCGCCGTCATAGTCAGACTCGGCATAGCTCCCAGATTTCGCTCTCGACTTGTATAGCGCGATGGTTTCGCTAGCCTCGAGCTTTGGGATTTTCATTGCGGGGTTCTTGGACAGTGCGGCAAGATACCTTGCTGTTTTAGGGCTGATCAAAATCTTCCGGCCGACTTTTTTTGCAATATTGTAGAAAGTCATGAACCTGTCGATATCTTTGTACGAATAATCGGCGAACACAAAACGATCCTTGGCCTGGCATATGTACTCAAGGCACGATTCGTAAACGTCGCTTTCTCTGGATGAAACGCTCTCGTTGATGCGGGTTCCTTCACAGATCATAACGTCGGGCTTTTCTGCTTTGCATCTGGTAATGAAATCCAGGGTCAGATCAGATCTGTTTCCGTGCATGCGCAAATCCCCAGAATAAACAATTGTCGAGGAGCTCGTTCTGATTATGAAGCCGTAGCATCCGGGAAGCGAATGATCTACGTGAACCGGCTCGATCTCTATCGAATCGATCTTTATCTTGTCCGACCCAGTTTTAAACGTCCTGATATCTCGCTCGATCGGATCTTCGCGCCTGTTCATTATCGGACGTTTCTTGAATCGGCTAATCTCAAATTCGATGTTGGATTCTTTCTCTTCTTCAATAGCCCCGATTATGTCCAAGGTCGTCTCCCCCATCCAGACAGTGATGTCTTCCCGGAGAAAGGAAACATAATCTGCATGATCAGAGTGGGCGTGACTCAAAATCAGCGCGTCTACGAGCTTATCTTCGTTTTCGGACATCCGGGCAAGCTGCAGCAGATCCCTCCGATAGATTCCTTTGATCTTGGGGAGGATTCCGAGCGCGAGAAAATCTCCCACACCGTTTGCCTGACGCGGCTTTTCAGTCCAGTCGTAGTACTTTGCTCTGGCGGTGTAGCTTTTTCCAAAATCCAGGAAAATTCTAGTCCCTCTGTCCTCTAGAAGAATCTTATTTCCGCCGATCTCACCCATGCCGCCGTAGAACGTTAGAGCCGACATCATCATCCAATGAGCGATCAAGGACATGATTTATGCTTAAAGCAAAAATGCCAGCGAGCATGTTTGCGCGTTTCGTTCTGCAGGGAGAGCTATCAAGGAAAATATTACCACGAAACACTTAAGGAACACGCGAATATTGCATGTAACCGAAGATATGAGCCAGCAACCAGAACCCGTGCCTTTAGGAAGGGAGGGAAAGCCCAGGGACAAAGGGCTCACATTCAGCACGGATCGTCTCTCTGTACTTGACAAGGATCTTCTCGTTCAAACCGCAGAGTACACAGATTACGTCAAAATCGGCCAAAGCTACCCACTCTTGGTCGACAGGTCAAAACTCATCGAGCGAATCAGGTATTACCACGATATTGGGGTCAAAGTCCAGAGCGGCGGCACGCTGGTCCAGGTTGCCTACAAGAAAAGAATCTTGTCCCAAGTCTTGGAAAGGCTGCGCAGTTTGGGGTTTGATACCATCGAGATCAGCGAATCGGCCACCGACATGACCAGAGAGGTGAAGGAAGAAATCATCAATTCCATAAAGCGTCTTTCAATGGACTATATCTTTGAGGTAGGGAAAAAAGATCCCAGTCACCCGGCTCCGGTTACGTATTTGATCTCAAAGATCGAGGAAGCACTTGAATTGAAAAGCCCCAAGGTCGTGATAGAAGGC
>JBOGRL010000241.1:0-3398 GCA_050749505.1 Nitrososphaerales archaeon | reverse complement strand
TTTGAAAGGGCCTGAAAACGATAATTAAATTCAAAGATTGAAATCTTCACCTCTCTCTTACTCAACCCAAGAGCTGGTTCTAGTACGGCGGAATAACTTCTGATGTCGGGGAAAGGAGAGGAAGTTGATCTTGCCACCGGTAATGTAGTACTCATTCCAAGTAAAACTCGAAAGCAGTCCATAACGGGATTGGCTTTTAACCTAGGTAGCAAGGAAGGCACGGATTGGCCCCATGGAAGTACTGGATATCAAGCCAGGCACCGTAATCAGCGGTCCCAAATGGGCTGATCCTTTTGAAGTAAAGAAGGTAGAAGACTATGGCTCTTACATCCACATAGTCGGTGCGATGACCAAAGGCGACCACATAGACCAATTTCTTTCGCTGCTGGAACTGTCGGATGTCAGCATCGCTTGTTGCTTCATTTTGTTAACCTCTTCTTTGTGGACATTATCAGCACAGGATTTAGCAGCAGAAATTACTGTCACAGATGAAACGATCAGTCCCGAAAGTTATTTTACTCACGATATTTTGACGATTTAAAACATCGGCGATTCAATGCGAAAACTAAAACTACAAGTGCAAATTTCCGTTGACGGATACATTGCAAGACCTAATGGCGAATTGGACTGGCTGACTTGGAATTGGGACAACAAGCTCAAAGGCTACGTCAACGATCTACACGAACCCGTCGATATGATTCTTCTTGGCAGAAAAATGGCCGATGGTTTCATTTCACACTGGGCAGCAGTGGTAACCAAGCCTGACGAACCCAATTTTGCTCTCGGGAAAAAAATGGTTGAAACTCCCAAAGTCGTCTTCACAAAGACACTCAACGAATCGAAGTGGGAAAACACAGTCGTGGCAAAGGGCGACCTTACTGGCGAAATCAACAAACTGAAGAGTCAAGATGGAGGAGACATCATCGTCTACGGCGGTGCGTCTTTTGTCTCTGACCTGATCAAAGCAGGGCTTATTGACGAATATTATTTATTCGTCAATCCTGCAGCGCTCGGCAACGGAATGACAATTTTCAAGGGTCTCAACCAGAGACAAAACTTCAGATTGGTTAAAACGCTACCCTTTGACTGCGGGATCGTTCTGCATCATTATGAACCAAAGAAAGACTGACGCGTACTTCCATTATTAGGAATGACGCTTGGATACAGATTTAGCCCAAAGAAAACAGCCAGGAAAGGATTCAAAGAATCATTCAAATAACCAAGTTTGGATCCGAGGACAACGCTCAATCTCCACGATTAAGGGGCAGAGAGATCAAATAAGAAAAGTCATTGCGAAATAAGACTAGAGTCCTAAAAGAGTGCGGTCTCTGAAAAAGAAATATCAATTCAGGGGAGCTGTCTTGTGGTAAAGAATGGGTCACGCTCCCCATAGGGGCGGAACTGATTATTATCCCATTCCAGCCTAGCAAAGCTCATGAGTCCGGCGAAAAACGTCCAGATGTTCATGGAAACGTGCCGAAGGAAGTTCAGCCGAAGCTTAGAGAGATAAGAGCGGCTATCAGGGAAGCGGCTCCTGATGCTGTCGAGAGCATCAGCTACGGAATGCCCTTCTACAGTTTTAAGGGAGAATCAGGATTTCAGGCCCGGCTCTGCTACTTCGGTCTCCTGAAGAAGACTAAGAAAATTGCCTTTATGTCCGCCCCGTCTTCCTTGAAGAGCACAAGGATGAGGTGGAAACGTACATGACCACCAAGTCAGCCCTCCAGTTCCCTCTGGACGAGCCGATTCCGTTTCGATTGATCAAGGAGCTGGTCAGAAACAGAATAAGAAAGCACAAGGTTGGTGGGGACTGCCTGCGTGCACGACGAACAAAGCGGCAAACGGCAGGATCATAATCAAGAAGAGATGTTTGATTCCCTTCCCGACTTCCATACTTGAAATCCTGGAGGACATTGTTCTTAATCCAAATGAATTCTTCTCATTTTCACTCTCGGTCTCGGGGGCCAAAGTGGCCGGGCTCGTCCACATGTTTTCTCCCTTTTTCTTAGCCACCTTGTGCCACAATTATCCTCGTTTCTTCATTTCTTCAGGAATGGCGTTCACATCCATGTAACTAAGCTCCCAGATGTGGCCGTCAACATCCCGAAATGCTCGAGAATACATCCAACCGTAATCCTGTTTTTCTCTGTATTCAGATCCGCCAGCTGCCACGGCTTTCTCAATCATCTCATCAACCTGCGCACGACCATCGAGGGATAATGCGACAAGACATTCAATGTTTTTCTTCGTGTCGCAGATCTCTCTATCCGGTGTGAAAGCCTTGAAAAACTTCTCACCCAAGAGCATGACATAGCTGCACCCATCGTTTACTATCATGCACGCAGCATTCTCGTCTGTAAACATTGGATTAAAAGCAAAGCCAAGCTTGCCAAAAAATTCCTTTGTGTTATTGAGGTCTTTGACCGCGAGATTGACAAACATCATCCTGCCGTTCTTCTTACTGTCGTCGGTACTGCTCATGAGTTTTTTCCCCTTTGGAACCTCTCTAGGCTGAGTATAAGATTGTTTTTCTTGATTCATCCAGAGAGTTTGATCTTTTGCTCAACTACGCATGGGGCGTCCTATTCAACTTTGATCTGAGGATTCCAAGCCACTTCCCACAGGTGTCCGTTGGGATCTTGGAAGTAGCCGGCGTATCCTCCCCAGAACGTATCTTGTGCGTGTTTAACGACCTTGCCTCCCGCGTCTTCTGCCTGCTTCATCACCTCATCAACCTCTTTCTTACTGTTCACAAGATGACCGATGGTGAATTCGCTCGCGCTGGGTTTTCCCAAGGGGATCTTTGCGTCCCAAGCAATCTCTCGCCTGGGCCAAAGAGAAAGTGTGAGTCCACCATTCAGATTGAAGAAAACCACGGCACCGTGCTCGAACTCATTTCCCACGATTCCCTCGGTCTGCAACCCAAGTTCCTTATAGAATCTCATCGATGCCTCCAGGTCATCGACACCAATCGTCAGAACGCTTAAGCGAGGTTTCATAGTTCATTGGCTGCTTGATGCCGTTTCTTAAAATATTCTCAGACTCATTGATTTGACTAGTGCAGTGGCTAGAGAGGTTGTCTAACATTATTAGGCACAATTCGAGGACGATCTGACTTTGAAAACACAAACAACCTTTGTAGACACGGCACTAGGAAGGATAGGGGAGAGACTTTTCTCACCGTCCCACTTGCCTAGGCTCCAAAAATCTACCATGGAATCCGAAAAATATCGTTTTCCCAGGGATCTCCGCGAGCAAGAAGAACGAGAAACCCGAACCTCAAGTGCAGGCGCGACGACCTATCGAGAGGAAAGTTCGAAGCGGTTTTAAGCATGCACAATATTGGATTTCGTCTATCTTTGGAAACACCAATGGATACGCTGGGGAGAGAAGATAAT
>JBOGRL010000240.1:0-6491 GCA_050749505.1 Nitrososphaerales archaeon | reverse complement strand
CCGATTTCCTACTTGGAATAGCGGCGTGCGCTTATGTCGGCTGGACTCTCAGAAAGGGAGAAAGCGCGACCCGGCGAATTCTCCTGTCAGTCGCGTTCGGTTTTGGGATCGGGCTTGTGAGCGATATCCAGTCGCAGGCTTATTTTGTTGGAATCTTTGGAGGGTGGGGACTTTTGGATGGTGGCATACTGACCACGGTTGCGCTGCCGCTTGCAACGGCCACGACAATAATTTCGCTCAGGCTCTCCAGAGGAGATACAAAAAACTCCAAGCTCTCAGCAAAAGAGCAACCAGCCCCAAGACCCATTATCAGACAAACTTGAGTCGATCGATTTGCTTCTGAAGAAATTCTTCATAGGCCGCGCCACTCTACCTTCACATCAATCGGGGTCCTCTTCGTCTGTTTCGGCGGCTCTGATGGATATCCTAGGTATACCAACCCCAGAAGCGATTCCTTCTCGTTCAAACCAAGGAATGCTCTAACTTGTTCCGCATACGAATGCCTGCCAGTTCGGATCATAGTTCCGAGCACTAGAGAATGCGCTGCAATAAGCAGATTCTGAAGCGCCGCTCCCGCCGCAACAAGCTCTTCCTGCGGGATGACCTTTGCTTCATCCTTCGGGCTGAAAATCGCGGCTATAACCACGGGGGCAGATAGCGGTTTTTCCCTTTCGACGCGCAACTGTTCTTCATCTCTTTTCTTCTGTTCCGGGTCTTCAGTTTTCTGCGTCTTGTTTGCAACGGCCTCGGCGAGAACTTCGCCGAGTTTTTTCCGCTCATCGCGCGCGATCACAATGAACCTCCAAGGTTCTGTGAGATGGTGGTTCGGCGCCCAAGAAGCAGCTTCAAGAATCTGTTCGATCTGCTCGCGCGGAGGAACATCCCCCGTCATCTTCCTAACGCTGCGTCTGGACCTGATCGACTCGATTACTTGGCTCGTTTCTACATTCACCCGCAATAGGTTACAGTCCGGTCTTTGCAGGCGGCGCCAACCTCTCCTGCTTCAGAAGTCTAACTCCACCGATTACGAGTAAGACTGGCAATATCGCGACAATGATCCCGTCCTCCCACACGTTCAGTCCGGAGAGGCTGACGCAGGTCGTTGCGCACAGTTCTTGGGCTGTGAATACTTCTGCCCCAAACCATACGGCGATGACAAAAGCCGCAAGGAATAGTATGGTCGAGTTACGCACAAGCGCTCATGCTCTCACTGTAACTGCAATATTTTTCCATGACGGAGTCCAGTAACATGTTTTGGGCTGCGAGTGATCTTCTGGCTGCCAAAATCACGGCCTCTTCCATTTCTTCGGGCAGATTTTGGAGTATGTTTCTCCAGAGCTCCGCGTGTTTAATATCAGCGATTTCATGGATTCCAAAATAGTTCAGCGCGTCATGCGATTCAAGACCATAGAACTTTTTCAAACCATCGATCTTTGACCTGCTGATTTTGGGAAGCTCTTTTTCATACGCGTACATCGCCGCGACTGCCGCTTCAAAGGAGGAAGAAAATTTTGTGGCAGAATTAATTTCAGACACTGCTGATTTTGTTTTTTCCTCACCCGCGTAGTTCAAGAGTTCTTCTTCGTTCACTCCGAGCGCGAACGCAAATCTCTTCCACGGCTCGATGTGTTCGGTCTCCTCTCTGAGGTTCTGAGAAATTTCAGCATGCAATTTCTCGTCACGCGTCTTTGATCTGACATTCTCCACAAAAAGGGGAACTTGCTTCACGAGCTGAAAGTACTCCATAGAGTAACCTCTTAGCTGGTCGAGCGACAGTTTACCTTCCGACCATGCCTTGTAAAACGGATGTTTCAGGAGACTGTATCGCTCGATTTCAGAGTCTATCCTTTCGATGATTGTCACTGTAGTTGTTCGCACCTGTTTTTGACGCATGAGAGGAGCTTAGAAAAAGATTCCGTCTGGGAAGTTCCGTTATAGGAAAAGCGCAAAACGAAATCCCCGGCAGAAACCATCGCGCTTGGAGAATGTCTTCAACCATACATCTTGGTGCGAGAACTCAGAGCCTTGCCAGCCTATCCGCCAGATCTTTTATGGATTTTTCATGAGAACTGATTTTTGATCTATCAGTCCTCGCAAGATCTTCAAAGTATGACACGTATCCATTGATCTCGGTGAGCATCTGATCAACGCCGTGCGGGTGTCCGCCAAACGGCATGCCAAACGGCCACTCGGATTCTGACTTGCCCTTTTCGGTGATCTCATACCTGCCGTCGTCTCTCTTCTGAATCAGACCGTCCTTTGACATATCGTCCAGAAGCGGATATACCGATCCTGGTGAAGGTCTCCAGCTCCCCCAACTCATCCTTTCAATATCATCCATGATCTCGGCTCCGTTCTTCGGAGACTTTGATAGCATCGACAGAACCCAAGGGCGTAGCCAGCCCCTCTTTCCCATTCTGAACCCTCGAAACCCGAACATTCTGCATTACCGATATCGAATATCCGATATCGATAGATATAACAATTTCTCCTTGGTTCTGTTGCATCGGATGGACGTTCCCCCAAGATTTTCTCCCTGTTGCACCTCTGGACATGGAAGCGTTTTCAATCAGAGCTTTCCACTTGTTAGAACCCTCGACTTTGATTCCCTAGCATCTTTGGGAGTTTTTCGATTCTTTTTCCATCGATTTGACACAATGTCCCATTCCATCAAAAAAAGATGTAGGATTCTGGTTATCGAAACAGAGCCTTTCGCATGGTGGCTACTAATCGACTGAGCTCATGATGTGTGTCTCCACCTTCTCAAGATGCCTTGTGGGATCCGGCTTCATAGCTGCCCTCTCGGGTGATGAGTAGTACGCGCGGTCTGCCTCTTGGAATGTTCCGGGCCCGTTCCATTCAAGCATCCACACAAAGCGGCTTTCGGAATCGATTTTCCAAGCGCCGGCAACCTTGAAACCGAATTTTACTCGGAGTGGGCATACGTTTTCCCTCCACTCTTTGATTAGTTCATCCATTTCTCCCTTCTTTACTTTGTAGATCCTGAGCTGGAACTCTCTCGCCATTAGATCACACGGTATTGCGGGGTAAACTTTTGGATATTTTAGGAAAAGCGCTCTCTTGCCAGAGTATTAGTTGGTCTAAATAACTGGTTCCAGCCTAGGATTCTCTTGCATAGTCGGAATGCTCAAGATCGGCTGCGAGGAAAAGGAGTTTCCTGGAGAAATGAGCAACGGCTGCTTTGCAAATGATTGACCACATACGCTGCTCGGCTGCTGTCCGTCCATTCCACATATCGCAGTGATCAGAGTGTTTGCGGTGCCGTCGATTGCTTTCGTGATCAGACTGCTCGCATTGTTTAGCTGTCCACCTATCTGAGTCCAGTTCTTGCCATCAATCGTGGATGGTTGATACTGCGATCCAACGACCGAATAGTTGTTGCCAATGTCGATGAAAGGTATACTGTTACTCTTGTCGTAGTTGTTCATCAGAGCAGCCTGAGTTGATGTGGTCGATTGGAGCGGTTGCGAGTTCCTGTCCAGCTGCTCTACTGATACGAATGAGATATACTGGCTAGTGTATGTCGCGTTTACAAACGTGAATGTAGGAGTATTTGCGAAAACGTCGTTCGCAGACGAAGCCATGTATTCAATATTTGAAAAAGTTCCAAACTTGGACAGCGCGATAACCATGCTCCATCTTTCAGCTGCACAGTAGGGACAAAACTCTGCGCCGATGTACAACATCTCGGGTTTGCCGTCATTAGTCAAAGCTGCCCCGGAAACTCTTGTGGGAGGAGTCACAGCCGAGCCTCCGGTGCCCACTGCATTGAGCGTCGCCGTGGTAACTCCGCTCAGATTCTGGTACAATGCTGCGGAGATTGGCTGGTTCAAAATGGCAATGTTTATTGGCGGGGTCGAAGGCTTTTGATCCATTAGCTGCGAGTAAATTAGAAAACCGACGAGGCTTCCCATCACAATTATCACGATGACTATTACCACGACAAAGTTTCTGCTCGCACTAGTTGCCTTGGGGGCTACAAACCGTTCACCAGGATGCAGGGATCTAAAGTGATCGTTCAGGGCCTGCAGCGTTCCGAATTTCTTTCCGCATTTTGGACATTTTGGCAATCAGAGAATCCCGACCTTATGCTTATTTTTCAAATCAGACAAGCGTACGGCGTGCCTGTCAGCCGCCTACGCCCGCCGTAATACCGCATTAATTATGAAAGTCAATTTAAGTGAATCGTATGCATTGGTGTGATTTGACAACAAAGAAGAATGAGATGGTAAAGAGAAAAATACCGGCGCCATACTTTCAATTTCTACTACTGTTGCCGTTTTTCGCGCAAATTGTTCATACAGGAATTACTTTAGGGAATGATCGCGAGCATAAGAATTATTGAAATCAACTCAGTCAGTTATTGAATTAGAATGTCGATTATGGGCGATCGGAAAGCACGGAATGAAATTTTTAAGGAATGCTCACACTACTATTCACCCGCTTGCTGCTTTCTCAGCCTGTTCCTGAAGGGAATTACAACGACGGCGACCACAAGGGCTATGGGCAACACGACCACTGCAACCTCGACTATTCCTTCGAGCACCCCGATGAGCAGACCTGAAACATAGCTCGTGAAGCTTGAGAATTGAGATGATGTCGTGGGGCTATCAACATGGATCACAGTCCAGACTTCCTGGACATTGCCAGAAGAATCAGTTACAGTTGCCGTCACATTGAATGTTCCCTGCTGGTTTGAACGCGTGGATCAAAGCCTGTCCCTGAAATGAAGTTCCGTCGTCGAAATTGTAATTTACGATGTAGGGTGCATTGCCGCCCGAGACTATCGCGTTGAATGTGACCGCAAGAGGAGTCGTCCCTGATTTGGGGGTTGCGGTGAGCTTCAACGAAAGAGGAGCTTGCATTACGGTAACGCGGTTCAAAGTCAGAGTGATGGTCGAGTAGTCAACCAGCAACCTCGTCTGCAGGATCTGGCTCTGAATTTCGTTGATCTTCTTATCGACGTTTTGCAACTGATTTTCAAGCAAGAGAGTCGAATTCAGCGACGCAGATTGATTTTCAAGTCTCAAAAGCGAAGCCTGCTCCGTTAGCGTTCTAAATATCAGAACAGAGAACGTACGCAGAAGTTTTCGTCCAAAGGCCAACGCTCATCGCGAGCCCAGATCGTCTTTTTTTGACATCTGTCTCTTGATCCACGGGTGATTCGATGATGCTATTTCACGAAGTCGACGCGAGACCTTCCTTCAAAAACGTCGTGATTAGCCAGAAAAGCTGCCCCAAATAAGTTTTTCAGCCATCATGTAGCCGATCGCATCATGAGATATATTTTCCTAATTTGATTTGCATGCAAGCCTAAATTTTATGGCTTTCTTTTAGCCAATGTTATTGATCCCCGTCAAATGATTATAAGTAGGCGCGCATTGAACTACATCCCAATGATTGTTCTCAAACAGGGAGATTCCAAGATCCTTCTCATCACTCAATTGGAACATCAAGACCTCGCGGGTCAAATCGCTGCGGTGTGGGGAAACTCAGATTTCAGCGAGCCCGAGCCGTTTAGCCCGATGGTGGCAGCCGCGGGCAATCACGACAATGGTTGGTGGGAAAGGGATATCCACCCTACTGTGAATCCAAAAAATGGGCTACCATATGCTTTTACAGAGTTGCCAGTGCTGGAGTGGCTCCTGATGTACAAGAGAGGAATTGAAAGAATCGCTGAATGCGACCCGTACGAAGGACTGATGGTGGGGATGCACGGCGTGGGCTTGAGAAAGAACCGATATGGCACTGTTCCAGCAACGGACAGACGGGATCGCCTAACATCAAAAGAGGAGAACGCTGTCCGCGACTACATCACAAGTGGAGAGAAACTCCAGGGTAAACTGAGAAGAAAGCTAAGCTCTAGCCCTCTCTACAGGCGACATTCGACGAAACAACGCGTGTGGAACAATTACGAGCTTCTCCAAGTCTGGGACAGGTTGTCGCTCTACTTGTGTTCTGGAGGGCAGTCTGGCGGAATCAAAGATGGCGTTCTTTCGCCGACTCCTTCCAACTATAGCAAGGGAGACCTTGAGCTTCATCTTGAAAGAAGAAATAATGGTGATGTCAAGATTAAGCCATTTCCTCTGAAGAAATCCCCTGCCAGGATGTCTGTAAGAGGGAGGTTAATTCCGGACAAGCACTACGGCGGTGACGAGGAGCTCCGGAGGGCGTACTATGCAGGAGAGAGTACCACGATGGCGTTCAACATCGTCAGCGCGTAACGATGCACGAATTCGGGCCGGATGAAGATGATCCTTCTTTTTCAAATAAATGGCCGCAAAGTTGATTCTGCGCACGACCCAGTCTGATGATCGTAATCCGTTGTTCAGTCAACGCAATTTGGTTTCCATAGTATGATCAAATGATGCGGATTACAGATAACGGCATTGCTACCTTGCCTCAATCGTAGGAAGACTGCTGGCGCCGAAATACGAACTCACGAGATCTGCTTTATTTCGAAGAGACCT
>JBOGRL010000239.1:0-2569 GCA_050749505.1 Nitrososphaerales archaeon | reverse complement strand
TGAAGCAAGAGCTCGCAGTGGCGCGAGATAAACTACCTTTCCGCCCCGCTGGATCGCCCTAATTGCCGCCATCATCGCGACTAGCGTTTTGCCGCTTGCCGTCGGGGTAGCTAGCACCAGGTTTTTGCCGTCAAGCACTCCGCTCTGTACTGCATCGCTCTGCGGCGGGTATAGAGACTCGTAACCTTTGATCCGGAGAGCTTCGACAAACTCGGCCGGAAGATCAGGAATCTCGGAAATCAGCGTCGTCATTGCGAAAAAGAGTGCCTTCCGCAAGAATTGGCGCGGAGTAGGCCTTTATGCCTTTTTGAAAAAGTGCGCCCTTACCTCGAAGATCACGCCAGACTTCCACATGTCTTGGAACACCTTCTCTGCCTGATCCTTGGTAAATTTGGCAGTCTTTTCCATTTCCTCGTAAAAGGCCTTGTCTTCGACGGGCTGTTTTGCGTCCCCCGTCAGACGTTTGAAAACATCCAGCGCTGCCTCACGCAATCCCTTTTCACTGATGGGTTTATTGTAAAGCACACCGACATCGACCTTCTTGGTAGCCTGGTCAACCGCGACTGTGTTCAGCATTCTGTCTACGAGGTTTATCGAGTGCAGCGCGTCATCTTCGCTCACTCTCGGATGCAGAAGTAGTCTTGCCCTGGCTATAGAAAGCCTGATCATCCCTTCAAGCCACCTCGGCGTGACCGACATCTGATCTGGTGATGCCTGGCGCCTCAGCTTTATGTAATAATCAGAAAGCCGGCTTGAGGCTTCTTCCGTGAATTCAGGATCAAGCTTCTTTGCGTATATTATGTATTTCTTCAGGAGCTCAAACTCTATCGGCGGCGCCACGGGAAAAGACGATTTCGATCTCATGTCGAGAATGTGTCTTGCGATGGTTTCATCCTTTGCCGGGTCCGCCTCGTCCCTGATGATGAAAATGAGGTCGAACCTTGACAGCAGCGGGATCGGCAGCGCCACGTTATCAAGGATATTCTTGTAGGGGTCATATTTTCCGTCAACGGGGTTTGCCGCAGCAAGGATGCTTGTCCTCGCGTTGAGTGTTGCGATGATTCCGCCCTTTGCGACACTCGCCGTTTGCTGCTCCATCACCTCGTGCAATGCCGATCTGTCCTCGTCTCTCATCTTGTCAAATTCATCAATGCATGCTACCCCTAGATCGGCCAGTACGGTCGCTCCCGCTTCGAGCATCATCATTCCGTTTTTTTCTTTAACAACCGCGGCAGTCAATCCCGCGGCGGTTGATCCTCTTCCGCTTGTGAATAGTCCTCTTGGGGCGACGCGCGCGACGTACTTTAAGAGTTCCGACTTTGCGGTGCCGGGGTCGCCGACTAAAAGTATGTTCACATCACCCCTCAGAGTAGATCCATCTGGTAAACTTTTTTGGGGCGATCCCACCATCAAGAGCAAAACCGCTTCCTTGTGCAGCTCGTGTCCGAAGATGGCGGGTGCAACTGAAGCGACCAGCCTGTCGTAGGCTCCCGGAAGGGCAGCTACGCCCCTGATCTGTTCTTCCTCTTCTCTTGATATCTGCTGGTCTTCTGGTCTCTTGCCCAATTGCTCGGCATGATTTGCCTCGATTCGAGTGCTGAACAACCTGCGAGAAAAGGCGCCTATGTTTTCAGATTCTGCCTTGACCACTCCAGTGAGCACGATCCTATCCCCGGGCCTAGCTGTGTTCACAATGTCGCCGGTCATGTTAACGTCAAAAGATTGCGGCAGCTGTCCCGGCGGGAGCTCTTCTGGCATCTCCTGGATCTTGATTACCTGAAAATCCATGAATTCGGTCTTTGCTTCATCCAGCTCAAAGTTTCTTGTTTCACCGCAGCCTTCAGTCTCGCACTTGATGGGACGCTTCAAGAGTCCTCCGGTTCCTGTTTGCTCGACGAAAGTTATGTGTCTGTTTGAACACCTAAACGCCGCGTTTACAGCCATGGGCCTTAGCTCGGATGTCCTGGTGACCATTCCGGCAACGAGTATCAGCCTGTTGAGCTGCTCCTTAGTCACGCTCCTGAGCGAAATCCTGTCGGAGAGTTCTCTCAGCCTGACATGGAGCTCCTTTCTCACTTTATCGGCGTAAATCGGGTTCTCGACGTTAAGCGTTTCCAGTGCGCCGTCGTCAAACGACTTTAGGAATAGATCAGGCTCCTTCACGAGGCTCGTAGCCAAGTCAGTGTCATACCGCTGAAGGTCGGGAAAGTCCACGGTGACAGACTTGCTTCCTCTAGAGGGCAGCTGAGAAATTTGAATTCTGTATTTGAGTTCGTTCCTCTCGTCTTTGTAACCTTTAAGAAAATCCACGAAAATGTCCTTGACTTTGGCCTCGCTGTACTCCAAGGTTTTCCTCACTTCCCGTCCAATGTCATCGACCGCCACGATTGGAGCAGTGAATACACAGATTCGAAGATCTGGTACTCTTCTGGGGTGAGCTTCTCGCGAATATCATTTGTCGGGGACAGGGAAGAAGCTATGCTCAAAATCTTTCGCAACCTCAAGGCAATAAGATCGTATATCAAAGTCCTAGTTTTTTCAATTTCTGGAATCGAGGCCTGTTTCACGC
>JBOGRL010000238.1:0-2342 GCA_050749505.1 Nitrososphaerales archaeon | reverse complement strand
AAAACCGGTTGAGTACCGCTCTTGCAATCTCAAGGATGCTAGTAGACGAAATGATTCCAAAGATCGAGAGTATCGCGGCAAGCTCCCACGCCGCAATGGCTCCAAACACGTATGCAAGAGATAGCGTAGCCCCGAGAACTATAACAGGGAAGATTGAGTAATAGATCAAGAGTGAGAGAGTAGAAGCCGCAACGTATTCGCTGGCCCTGACAGGGAGCCAGTTCACAGTGTCTGAACTCGCAAATTGCGCTCCAGCGCTAACCTCGAGGACTAGCCCTAGGACAAGAATGATGCTGAGAATCACTGCGGGCAAAATTACAATGACGCTTCGCACGCCGCCCGAGACAAAACTGACAAGTGACGGCGGCGCCGAGCTAGCTATTTCGGAACCAACATAGTACGCGATTCCCGTTGCAAGCGCAAAGCCGACAACATCGATGATACCAAGAATCAGCGGCCTTCTAATGATGGAGCGCATGCTCTTGCGGCCGCCGCCGCGGCTCGCAGCGGCTGCCCTGAGTTGAGACAGCAGAAGGCTCTTTGTGATTATCCAGATCTTGTGGAAGGATATCAACGCGTGATTTCCTCTACGATCGCGCGAACATCCGACGACCCGGTGAGGTTCAAGAAAATATTTTCAAGATTATTGTCCACGTTCGGACCTGTAGCAGCCTGCGCACGCAGTTCGCTCATCGATCCCTCAGCAAGAATCCTTCCCTTGTCGAGTATGGTTATCTTCTGGCATATCGCTTCCGCGATTTCCAAGACATGTGTGCTAAACAACACGGTTACTCCATCTGAAGCGAGTTTGGTTATGGTGTCCTTGACGATCTTTGCAGTACGGGGGTCAAGGCCGTTCAACGCTTCATCAAGTATGAGGACTTTGGGTTTGTGTATGAGCGCGGCGCTGATCGCAATCTTCTGCCGCATACCCAGGGAATATCCGGAAAGAAGGTCGTTGCCCTGCTCTCCCAGCTCAAAAGCTTCGAGATATTCATCGATTCTCTGCTTCTTAGTATCGGTTGCCAGTCCGTAGAGATCTGCGACAAAATCAAGGTACTCTATCCCTGAAAGAAATTCATAGAGCCGCGGAGTCTCGGGCACGTACCCGACGATATTACGCACGGCAATCGAATCAATCGAAGGGTCGATTCCCTCAATGGTGACAAGGCCATTGTCCGGTCGCACCAGACCTAGGAGGATTTTCATGAGAGTTGATTTTCCGGAACCATTCGCGCCGAGGAGACCTCTTACCTCTCCACTTTCGATCTTGGTATTGACGCCGTTCAATGCCCTTACGTTCCCGTAGTCCTTTGCAATCCTCTCGACAGAGATCGATGTGGGCATTGTTAACTTGTCAGGCTCTCTCTGTTTTTAGAATCTTCCGTAAATCTGTTGGATATATAAGCGACAACCAGGTGATTCCCCCGCCACCTCCGTGTTGCAGATGGGCGTTCAAAATTTACAAGCGGAAAAAATTCGGAGTGAACTGATAATTGTCAAGCCTTGCGATCAAAAGAATTTGAAAAGAAGAAAACTCTACTCCTCGATCTTCTTCCTTTTTGACAGGTTTACAAACTGCCCATAATTAGCAAACTCTTTTTCTTCACCATCGTCGCCCAGCATAATATGACCCTCCCTGACGTATTTTCTTTTCGCATAAACAACCGATTGGAGCCCCTTTACCATTCCAAATCTTTCCCTTTTATTATTGAGAAGTGGCTCAGAACCCACGACCTTCGAAGCTGCGATGTTCATATTTTCCAGACTTTTACGTACGTCTTCTCTCTGAAAAAACAGACGAGCTACGGGCGCAAACCCCCTTGTAACTACAGTTACGTTCAGCCCTTTTTGTTTGCCATCCTTTACTCCATGCAAACCATAAAATTTCTTGCACCACCAGAGAAACACCGGGTTGAGCGAGTATTCCAGAGCCATCTGCTTGAAATCTTCGGCCGAAAGGAGGTTTGAGTACATCTTCAGATACCCAGTCCAGCTCTCAGTAGATCGCTCCGACCTCACGCGGTTCATCCTCTTCTCGTATTCTTCGTCCATCTTCCTTCCTACTTCGGGACTTGCTCTCTTCTTCTTCACCCACTCTTTGTAGGAGATCTCAGGCACGGCGATGGTGCCTTCAAAATCTGAGAAGATGTCATATGAATCCATGATCTAAAGTTTCGGTTCACCTAGCTTCCTAAAATATTTATGCTCCAAAGTGCCTTGTTGCACTATTCGTTTCCCGACCGAAAGGCCTAAGGCCTAGTTCTGACCTACCTATCAATTTGTCATAATTCGTGGGTAACACTGTGAGAGGTGCTAGGAGGAACTGGCACGATTACAAT
>JBOGRL010000237.1:0-2841 GCA_050749505.1 Nitrososphaerales archaeon | reverse complement strand
GTATCGTACTCCTTCCCTCCCAAAGCCGCTTTTCTTGACTCCTCCGTGCGGGAGGTTGTCCCACCTCGTTGAGGGAGGGTCGTTTATTCTTACTCCACCGGCTTGGATTCTATCTGCGATTTTGATTGCGGCTCCGATATCTGAAGTGTAGATACTCGAGGACAGACCGAACGGATTGTTATTTGCGGCCTCGATTGCTTGATCGACGGTCTCGACTCTGATGATCGGAGCGATAGGACCGAACGGCTCCTCGCGGTTCAGACTCATATCTTCTGAAACGTTGTCAATGACCGTTGCAAGAAAAAAATGCCCCTTGGAAAGGCTGCCGCCTTCTGCCTTCCTTCCGCCCGTCCGGAGCGTTGCCCCAGAGCCGACCGCTTCTTTAATCATGAAATCGACGCGATCAAGCGCGCCTGAATCAATCATAGGACCGAGGTCGGTATCCTTCGAGTGAGGGTCTCCGATCCTCAATGACTCTGCGCTCTTTGACAAGGCGTCGGCAAACTTGTCTGCGATCTTTTCATCGACTATCATTCGCTTGGAAGCAATGCAGACCTGGCCCGCATGCGTGAATGCACCACGCGTTGCGTCTCGCACAGCTTTTTCCATATTCCCATCAGGCAGGAGGATGAGCGGATCCATCCCTCCTAGTTCCATTATACTTCGTTTCCCCTTGCCAGCTGCCAACGCTGCCACAGAAAGACCGGTTGAGGTGTCCCCTGTGAGCGTTACAAAGTCCGTCTTCTCACTTTCGACGAGCGCTTTTCCCACAGTGGCTCCAGAACCCGGCAACACGCTTAGGGCGTCCTTGGGCAAACCGCAGGTAACGAGCAACTGTCCCAGTCTAATTGCGGAAAGAGGAGTCAGGCTCGCAGGTTTCAACAAGAGGGCGTTTCTCGCTGCAAGAGCGGGGGCAATCTTGTGAGCGGGCCCAAGGAGCGGATAATTCCAGGGTGTGATCGCGACCACCACACCGACAGGCTCGTACTTTGTGTATGCGAATCTGGTTTCGTTTCCGGGCGGATACTGGTAGGAGTTTGGGTTATGTAGCTGTCCTTCGACGCGCGTGCACTCCTCCGATGCAAGTTCGAAGACGGCAACGGTTCTTGTAATCTCGGATTCTGCGTCTCGCCAGATCTTTCCGCCCTCATCAATCAGGTGGTTTCTTAATTCTTCTCGTACTGTCTCAATCATCTCGGCTGTTCTTCGAAGAATTTTGGCTACCTTCCAAGGTGCGAGATCTCGCATCTCATTCTTCCCTTTCTGAGATACTTCTATGGCCATGTTTACATCGGTTGATTCAGCTTTCCGATATTGTGCAATAATTTGTTGGTCAGAAGGTCTGAAAACTCTTCCATAATTGTCGCCGCCAGAAACTTCATTCCCTCCAACTATCATAGGAAACCTAGGAACTTGCTCATTGATCATGCGTCATCATCATGATTGAAGGGAAGGACTACCTCTTAACATTCACCATCTAATGGGCCCGTGAATAACTAGGGTTTTGTCATCGCTCATTATCAAACTTTTCTGAAAAAAAGGTTCAGATTCTGTTGCAAATTCTTTACCAGCTTCTTCTGATTGAGAGCTAACTTGATTCCAATTCTGAAAAGCTATTTCTTTGAAAGAACGAGTTTATGATAGAAAAAAGGGGAAAGGTTCTTTTTCTAGTACTTTGATGCAACTAGAACTGTAGCCACGACCAAGAATCTAGAACCATCTTTTCTCGATGACATTAACCTCGGGTTTAGCGTTTAGCTGATCTGACCGGGGAACGAGGGATTTCGGAGTGTGGCCGCCCAAAATCGAAACCCACTACGCAGTCAAAGAGACATCGACCAATATGAAGGACAAATCTATGAATCGTAGCTGAAGATCGAATGCTTATCGAGGTGCGTGACCTGTCTGGAAAGGGTAGCGGAGAACTAAACGAAGAATCTCCCCAAGGATATATCGAATGTTCAAAAAATTAGATTCACTCTCTAATTTGGAGAATTGCGAAGCTCGAAGTTGTTTTCAAATACTCGTGACGATTCTTTTCGAGCGAGACCCATCCAACATTTTCGTTAAGCATGCTCCTTTCTCACTCGCGGTTCGTGTCCCACAAAGCGCGTTGCAATGAAGATTGCCAGACTCGCATACCAAAGATCAAATCTAAGACTGCTGCCGCCGACTTGAACCCGAAAGATTGGCAGAGCAGAGACCAAGAATAGGGCCGCGACAACGGCGAGCCAGACCGCCAGTAGCTTGAACCTTCTGATAAGTAGATTGGAAGGGTCTCCCTTTCGGTTTTCTTCGATGCTGACCATTAATGCGAATCTCGAGAGGATAAGATACATGGCGCCAACGTCAAGCGCATAGGCGATTGAAGCCGAGTCGAGGAAAGAAAGCCCGCCTGGCGAGGCAGGTTGGACAGAGAGGAGAACGTAGAACAGAAAAGGTTCGAGTGCGACCACAAAGAGCAGAGCCACATTGAGGAAAAAAGTTGCTTCTGTTTCGATCGGAAGATAAGCGAGGGTTCTAGTGTAGCCGGCCCAGATCATGATGACTATTAGGAAGCTGAATGCAAAGTAAAGTACCCCTGACTCGAGGAAGGAGGTGTCTTTTGGTATGCTACCTATGAGCGCAAGAGAGCCTATCGAAAGCGCAAGCCCAAAGACGAGATCGGAAAGAGACTCGATTCTTGGTCTGATTTTTCGATAAGAGGATTCACGGGCGGCAGACATTCTATCCTGTTTACCTGAGAGTTGATCTATCCTTTGGCGATCATCTTTGAGCTCGCTGTTGCCTGGACATTCCTGTACTGAAGCCATAGCAGCTCTATGGTTCCACCTTCCCACT
>JBOGRL010000236.1:0-7775 GCA_050749505.1 Nitrososphaerales archaeon | reverse complement strand
TTCCTTGGCCCAAAGATATCCTGCTGGGATATCACTTTCCTTGATCCGCATCTGAAGCAGTGGGCAATAAACCCGATTTCCCTTTCATTTTCCTTTGAGCCCCTGTTTCCCACGCGCACCATTGAGTACGCCCTGAAATAGTGCATGTCGTGGTGGCAGAATACGGGCTCGATCGAGAGCTCCAGCCTCATCGCTGTCATTGAGAGCAATCCAAAAAGCAGGCGCATTCCGACCTCGTGTGCATAGTCTGTCCGGAGCGGCATTCCTAGGTATTTTCTAAATGCAACTCGCGGATAGACGCCGCACAAGACGGCGCTGTCAGTTGCTGAAACTGAAAGCAGGCCGCCGTCCTTCACGGATCTCAGCGCACAATCAACAAACGGGCTGGGCGTTCCGAACGGATCTACGTCAACCGCATCAAACCTGACGCCATCGTTGTCTTCGCGCGTAGAAAGGAATGAGCATACTTCGCGCTTTGAAAAGCGGCACTTCTCAGAGACGTGATTTAGCTCCGCCGAGTTCTTCGCAAGATCCATCGAAGTTGAGCTTACGTCGTTCATCAGGATTTTTTTGAACTCCGGCGCTTCGCTTGCAACCCTGATTCCACGCGCGCCAGTCCCGGCAAGCGAATCAACAAATACGAGTTCGTCATTGTGGTTGGCAATCCTCGAAGATGCATACGCCCTGTAACATACTATGGAAACATCACGCACGAAGCTGCCCCTTGGATTAAAGAACGTCGGGAACTTTTTCGGCTCACTTTCATCGGGCACCACTAGAAGCGTGGAGCCCTCGGTGATGGTCGTAGTACTTATCGCGATCGACATCTCGCCGAAATCGACCTTCGATTCGGCTTAAATGCCTACACGTCGAGAGAAATCCAGAGCCTTTTCTACCTCGAATTCTACCCTCGGAATCCGAGGGAATAGTGGCAACTCCAAGAAAAAGGAGAATCTGGCTCTTGACCGGCGAGCCGGGCTCGGGCAAGTCAACAGCACTCTCCAAAATAGTACTCGCGGTAAAGTCCAGCGGCTACACTGTCGGCGGATTACTAACCAGAGAAATTAGAAACCGCGGCGAAAGAGAGGGTTTCCGAATAGTTGACGTTAGAACGGAGGAGTCAGAAATACTGGCTGACGTAAAGGGCATACTCGGCCCGCGGATAGGTAAGTACAGGGTCAACCTCAACTCCCTGTCAAGCTTTGCAGCTGCCGCGCTGGAAAATGCAAAAGATCATTCCGATCTGCTGGTGTGCGACGAAGTTGGGCCGATGGAGCTTTTGAGCCCTGAATTCAGGAAAGCAGTCCGAGCTTTTGTCTTGCAAACGGAAAAGCCCTCGGTGTGCGTCGTGCACAAGAGATATACAGATCCGCTGATCGAGGAGTTGCGCGCATCTGGCGAAGCAATCGAGCAGGAAATTACTTTTGAAAACAGGGAAACGGTACCAAACGAGGCGCAGAAACAAATAATTCAATTCCTCTCAAGCACTCAAAGAGAGAAGAGCACTTGATCATAGCCGGAGTCGACGACGCGGGGAGGGGTTCAGTCCTCGGGCCTCTGGTCATTGCCGGCGTTTCGATCGACGAGCGTGATGTCCCAAGGCTGAAGGAGCTCGGAGTCAGAGATTCAAAACTCCTCACCCCTAAGAAAAGACAGGATCTTTACAAAGAGATCAAGAAAATCGCGGCGGCGGTTCGCTACGAAAAAATTCAACCCTCCGCAATCGACAGCGTGGTGTTTAACGGGCAGAAGCTCTTCCGGCTGAATCGTCTCGAAGCCGAGGTGATGGCGAAGGTATTGTCCGGGATGGATTTTGATCTTGCTTACGTAGATTGCTGCGACACAAATCAGAAGAGATTTGGCTATCTCATTTCTGACCTCATTTCGGCAAGAAGATTGGGAAAGAAATTCACCGTCGGGGAAAAAAATCCGCTTTTCGACAAGATTAGGAGCGAGCACCACGCGGACAGGAATTACGCCGTCGTTTCCGCGGCGTCCATAATTGCCAAGGTCGCGCGCGACTCTGCAATCAGGAGGCTCCACAAAAAGCATGGCATCATGTTTGGAAGCGGGTACCCTTCAGACCCTTGTACGGTTTCTTACCTGAAGCAGACATACGAAATTTCAAAGGGTTTTCCGTCTTTCACGCGGTTATCCTGGTTGACCGTGCGAAGGATGCAGCCAGGTCAGATGGACTCGCCAGGGGAAGAAACCGTCTTGGAGAGTTTACCCAAAGATTAGGCCTTTCTCTTCTTTGCGACTAGCATGGCATGGTTTCTGTCGTACGGCTCCAAGTCGATTTGCTCTAAAATCTCAAAATTAGATCGTTCCAGAATTTTCACCTGATCCTGGAAGACCTGCTTCTTTGATTTCAGAGCGTCGATGCTACTTGCCTTCACGACCAAAAACAGGAAACCGCTGTCCTCAAAAAAAGTGTTGCAGTTTTCTATCGCAATTTCGGTCTGGTCTGGCTGGGCAATATCGCAGTAAACTACGTTGATTTTCCCGTATACCGTTGTATATTTTTCTGGGTGCTTTGCGTCTGCAACTATGGGGATGACATTCTTCCTGTACTTGACGACGTTTTCCAGGAATTCGCGCGCGACACGCGGGGCGACCTCGACCCCAAACACCTTTCCTGACGCACCCACGATGTCTGAGATGTGCGACACTGTGGTCCCGGTGGATACACCCAGATAAAGACAGTTTGACCCCTGAGCGAAAGGATAATTCTGCAATCTATTGAGAACAGCCGCGGAAAGCTTGCTCCGGAACGGATCCCATGATCGGAACTCGAAGGGTTGGCCCTGAAATTTGCGAGTTACGAGCGATTCTCCGTAGAAAGAGCGGCCGGGAGTGAGGTTTTTCGTGGCAAGTATCCTATTGCTGGGATTCCTCGGGTCGGGTACCTGATAGACTCCGTCAAACAATTTGGCGACGTCATTATCTTCGGTCATGACTTTGCTTTCTCGGGCCCCTGTCGTCTCTACCGCGCTTTCTGCCGAATCTATTTTTTTCACGTTTGTTGCGACCCATGCTTTCATCGAAAAAGCGTCGTTGCCGCGGGACAAATTCAGCGGGCCTTTCCTTCGGTGCTTCTTTGTACTTTTCTCTTATTTCGTCGAGCCGAGTTTGGAGCGAAACCAAAATCGATTCGTCCCTAGATCCGCGGAACGTGTCAACTCTGGCCGCTATGGCGATCTTTGCAGCTACTGACCTAGCAACCTTTCCCCTCTGCCATTTCGGCGCGCTGTGGACCGAGGCATGCTGGAACAGTATGCCGTGCTTTGGCGGGCGCGCTCCACTTTTGAGAGCTCTGTACAGGGCCTTTTCTGCCCCAAGGATTTGAATCGTGCTCGCGGGGAGTATCGCGAGCTTTCGCAGTCCTCCAGATCTCGCGATCAACCGGGCTCCGATGGTTGCACCAGCGATATCCGTGACGTTGGGCGCGACCTGCCGCATCGTTTTTTCGACGTGCGAAGCGAGTTTGTCCCTGAGCGAGAAGAGGTGCTGCGCTTCTTCAGCCAGCTGAATTATGCGAGAGAGGTCTTCATCTCTCAGGTCTGCCCCTCTTGACTCCTTTGCCGCTGTCTCGATTGCCCTGCTCTTTGCCTTCGAGTAGCCCATCTGTTCCAGAAGATCAGCCTCAAAATTTGACCGCGATTTGAAGTTGATAATGAGTTTTGCAAGTGAGATGTTGTCGTCAACTATGGAAGTAATCTCGGGAAAATGCAGTCCATACCACTCGCGCAGCCTCGAGCTGATAATGTTTGCAGTCTTGTCTATTTCGTCAAGAGCTTGGACAGACTCCATCGCCTGCAGGTCGGGGTTTGAGGACATTTCTTTGATCCTGAGGTTGGAGATTTCTAGCGAAACCCCTCTCAGAGCGTCTTCAGCTTCCTCTTTAGATCTAGCCAGACCGGATTCAACGAGAAGGTCGATTTGATTTTTCTTGTTCTCCCTCTGCTCCTCCTCCGTCGTCGGTTCGGAGTTTATTCCCGCTGTACGAAACCCTTGTACGAGCTGCGGTTCTGCCAAAAGCGTAGTAACACCAACTTCTTCTTTTCGCGACATATTTTCTCTGATCCACGTGAGCTGAGGTTCTGAAACAACGCCCGAGCTCGCGTCGAGGAAATTCTTTGCGCGTTCCCGTTCGGGGAACTCCAGTTTCGCAATTGCGTGCCTGTTCTCATCGAGCAAAATCAGTCCCATCTCGCTCGCGACTAAGTATCTTTTCAAAATAAATTCTAGCTAGCTCCTAGAGATGACTAGCTTCCGTGTTCAGTCTTAAAGCGTTTGGGGGGAAGACATTCGCTGATTTTTCCTTGTGAATGGTGGATACGGCTAAATGGGTTACAAATTGTGGCCCGCATTTTCCATCATGTAGGCCGCCAAATTTTAATTGGAATTAGGACGAGAAATGCAGCAGCCCTATTGCTTCTCCAATAGTAGGTGGTAGTTACTCGCTTGGTCAGGGAGAGAACGTTTTTCACCTCCATCTTGAAGGAAGAATCAGGCCGCATTTTGGACAGCTTTAGAGCTCTCTACGTAAAGAACGCCCGCATCTACCAGCCAGTGCTAGAAGCAGGCCTGCCAACAGCGATGGCGGAGGTAAAAGGCCTCGCTGCAATATTCCAAAGATACGGCATATCCAGATCTAGCAGAATGCTGGATGCTTCCTGCGGAATCGGGAGGCACTCCATCAACTCGCAAAGCTGGGCTTTGAAGTGGTAGGATTTGATTATCCGCCTGATTTTTTGAAAACTGCGCAGAAACTAGCAAGGAAAGAGGGGATTCTATCAAGCAGTAAGTTGCGCCTCTATCAAGGCGACGCCAAATTCATCGAGCAAGTGCTGAGAAAAAACCACGAGGGACAGTTCGATGCGATAATGTGGAAGGCCGGAGGCATGCTTCGAGCAAGTCGAAAAGAGGAACTCGACCTTCTCCGCTCGATGCTCAGATTGACACGAGCTGGTGGCGTCTTGGCTCTGGATATGTATAGTAGAGAATGGCTGGAGATCTTCCTCTTCTTTGGATCTTCCAGAAGTAATTCGATAATCTAGTACTTCCCAGGAGCCAGACTGGAGCGGCACATGCTGATGAAGCATAACCGAGAAACTCAAATTTTGAACTCGCGTTGGAGATTTTACAGGAGAGGGAAAAATGATGAACCAAGACCTCTAGCCTCCGTTGATCTTGAAGCAAAGACGTATTCAGAAGGAGGCCTCAGAGGAATTGCGAGGAAGGCCGGGTGGACCCCTATCGCGACCTACTCGGGCTTTTCCAGACTGCGCAGATTTGATTCGAGTTCCTTGAATTTGTCAATGATTGCCCGAAAGATCTGATTAATTGTATGGAGCGCTGCCTGTCCCCCAAGAGAGGCATTCTTACAAGGATAAGAGGTTTGAGATTCGATTATCCAGAGTTTCAGTTTGTTCATCAACACCTAGCGCTCTAACTTCTCATAAAAAGAACGGATTCAATTTTACAACTAGATTTATTTAGAGCAGTCATCTCTCATCACAGCTACAGTGACCGACAATACCGACACCGCGAATAAGGAGCTAGCACCTACTCCCTCGGCATTCAGGTGCGAAATTTGTAACAACGAATTTCCCACAAAACTTGGGTACAATGGACACAAAGCTGGATAGCACACATTAAACAGGCGTTCCATATTATATGCAAGAAGACTTTTGATGTCGGGGGTAAAACTGGGGAGGCACAAGATAGAAGTCCATGGCTATACACCTGGCGAAACTTGGTTAGGGATAAAATGTCGGATGGAATAAAGACAAGACTCAGCTTGAAGCATTTAACCTGACAGACAACGTTCACCAGGGCACCTCAGAGTTCATGAACAGACTTTATTCCAGAATACCTCAAAATCAAAATGCTTTCAAGAGAATACCATGAGAATATAGCCATCCAGAAGGAAGCTGAACTTCGAACAAAAGGTTATAGGGCATCCTGTACTTCAAACTACGCTCACCATAAACGTATTCCTGATATCATTGCTATATCGCCTGATGGCAAGGTTGTGGCCGTTGAAATGGAATCATTGAAACCCTATGAGAGTAGCTCAGAAGCCATCAAGAAGAGATACGTTGCTTTCCTAAAAAAAAGCAAGAGAGTTTCTTTGACGATGTGATGGTGGAGTTCTTCAAGCGACCGAAATTCACTGCGCAAGACTCAAATATTGTTCAATAGATCTGATATTTAGTGAAGAAAAATTGCCGACGCATGGTTCCCTTACCAAAGCCGGGAAGGTAAGATCTCAGACCCCAAAACTACAGGGTAGAGTACGAGTAAGCCCCATACCCAAAGAAAGGAACAGAAGGACTTTTGTAAAGCGCTACCAGGAAAAAAGAAAGCCAGGTCAAAACTGGATTAATATATGAGACTATATTCCTAGAAATCAGGTTTTGAATATAAATCGTTGTGGAAATCACAATAGATTTGTATTCCTAGAACTGCAGACTTCTAGTAGAATCTTTCACAGTAGCTGACGCAGCGTTAGCTTTGACTGCCCAGTCCGAAAAAGACGTTCTTCCTTCAGATCTACTCCGAAAGATGGCATCAGATTTCTGTGACCTGAATCCACTCTCCATTCGACTTCTCGAATGTGTATATGCCCCGATCATTTTTTACCTGAATGATCGAGGAATCAGCAGCGCCCTCTAGTTTCCTAATATCATCTTCGCCGTATTCGATCTTTGCTTTGCTACCGTTGGGCGAAAAATCATACTTTCGTCCTATCCATACTGGGCTGCTTGATTTACCGCTCGCTGAATCCTTGGGTACGAGTCTGACGTACTGCCTCTTCGAGCGACTCCAAGTCTCCGGAAGTACAACGAGGATCTTTGAAATATCCCCTCTCAACTTACCATCTTCATTCCGCTCTGCCAAAACCAAAACATTCTCCAAGGTGATCAAAGCCAATGTTTCATTTAAAGTGGCTATTTGCAATCTGAAGAGCGGAACTCATTCTTCAAGATTTTGTGGTTCGACTCTAAGCACCTTGGTCTGTTGGAACGATCCTAAACGCAATATGTCTTTCGACCGGTAATCCCTTTTGTTCTGCAACAGCTCTGAGGATTTTATGTGCGGGACGCTTACCGAATTTACAATTGAGCAATGTTGAAAAAGGGATTTTCACTGCAACGGCGTAAACTCCCTATAGTCTTACTTCAAGAAATCTTCGAGTCAATCGTATTCTAGCCTTTCTCTTCTGAAAATGCGGCAACCCAGTTCCAGATTTGCTTTGTATCTGCTCTTCCACTTTCTACCATTTGCCTCATCGCTTGTTAATTGTTTCGTTTCATGTCAAGAATGTACGTTTCAAGCGTGCGCAGCCATTTTTGGAACTCTAGGATTCATGAGGTGAGGAATCTAGTCCTTGTGGTTCTCGGGGGGGACTTTCCGAATTACCCGGCATGGCTGGCCCGCGCCTCATAATTTCGAAAAGCATTCCAACTGATATTGGAAGACTAAAATAAACGTGAATTTCAGAGTCGGATTCAGGAATGCCTTTTTGTGAATACTGCGGTCACAATCTGGATGCAGATGCCTCATTCTGTCCTGGATGCGGAAAACCTGTAAAGAAAGCAGCGCCGCCTACGATACAACCTCCGCCGCTCCTTCAGGCGCAAGCTACGACCCCCCAGCAACCTGAAACACATCGAGAGGTCCCGGATTTTAACATAGAATCTGTTCTTCTGCCCGGCGAACAGGTTGCGTGGCACATCGACATTGAAGAGGGAGTGATCCACAGG
>JBOGRL010000235.1:0-2580 GCA_050749505.1 Nitrososphaerales archaeon | reverse complement strand
CCTCTTTGATCTATGGGATGCCGAGCCGCCTTTTTATGGTCTCCTTATAAACGAGAAGCGGATCGATACAAATTGTCAACGTATTTTGACACTCTGCTAGATGTTGAAAGCTCACATACTTGAGGGTCATGAGCATTGAAACACTCCTGTTACCAGCCGGATCGATAGCCGCCGTTGCTGCCGTGGTGGGCGTCGTCGCCTACAAACTCGTCTTTTCGCGCTCGATTGCTCCCACACCGTCTACATCTGTTGAGACTTCTGTTCCAACAGTTTCGGAGTCCTCAATTCTTGAATCAGCCAAGGAGATCCAACCCGTTCACGTTGAAGAAGCAGAACCCGTCCAGGAGCCCGCACAGGTTTCACCTGTGGTTTTGAGCGTTCCAATCGTAGAAGCACCAGAGCCCTTCCCCGAAGAATCTAGGGCTCCGATCGCAACTCTTGTGCCGCAAATGTCTACATCAATCCCAACCGACGTCACCGCAGTGACAAACATCGCTAGCCCCGTTGAAAATGCAACTCCTGCATTAGTGATTCCTACACCAAAACGGAGAGCTCGAGCGCCAAGGAGACTTCCGACTTCCGGCGGAACCAAAAGAAAGAGAATTGCGAGACCCAAAGAAATCATGACTCCTTCATCCGTAACCATTGCAGATCCGGTTGGAATCGCCGGACAGCAGCCACAAGCAGAACAGTAATCTCTAAAAAAGACAATCGCAGAAGTACGCGTATTACTCCAATTTCTTTGATTTTTCCCCTTTTTTTATTTCTTTACTTTATCCAGCCGTCCACTAGCTTCAAGTTTAGCGGCTTTCTCTTGTTTCGAAAGAAATACCTGTGCTCGGGTTTTGTTAGATGCCTGTGCGCCTTGATTGGCGGCAGATAGATCTTGCCTTTTACCAATTCCGTTCTTCGCTGTCTAGTTATCGTCTTTACAAGCTCCTTTGAAGCGAAACCACATTTAGGACACTCGAATCCCTGTCCCCAGCCCTTTGAGCCCATGGAGACGTCGCAGGAAGGGCATCTTGGATTCGAAAATTCTGTCTTCATCGCCAATTTAATCGGCCTGAAATATTCAAGATTGAGTACCTTTGGGTGCACGGAAGTTGATTTCCTTATGCCACCCCCAACTTCGATCGCGTCTCCAAGAGTCAGAAACCTTGCTAACCGCCTGAAATCGCCGGTTGGCTGATAGCACGCGCATGGAATTTTGCCGTCTTCGTTTCTTATCGTGAAGAATACGTGCCCTCCTCTTTCCGGCTTTGGAGTCGAGGCCACTATTCCTATTAACTTGCCAGAAGCGTAGGCTTTTTGCTTATCAAGCGCTATATTCTCACAAAGATGCTCTCCCGTGCCCTGATTTGATCTGAATATCATATAGCCGCCGAGGTTTCTGACGGGGAGGAGCATTTCAAACGCGCTTTTCACGTCTCTTGCCGTTTCGCCCCTAATTCCGCACAACACCGGATCAGGTCCGTGGGGCGCTATCATCACGCGTCCGTAAACAGAGTCGTAGCTGCTGAATGTTCGCGGAAAGGTTCGCTCGCTCATTTCTATGATCTTTGATTTTTCTATCGTTCTCGGAAAGGCGGTACTCTCTCTGTAGGCAATCAGCTCGTAAGTGTGGTCGTGTTCGAGCAAATTTCCAATGCTCGCCAGAGCACACACCAGCCCCTGCTTTGATCTTAGAGCAAAGGACTCTATTTCGAAATTTGAAATCAGCTTTCGGACTTCGCGCAGCCCTAAAACTGAATACAGAGCTCGTCTCGAAAAATTCTGGATTTCTTCGGGAATCTCATCCCCCTCAAAGATCGCCAGGCCAGCGTTTGCCCTTTCGCTCGTTGCAAACTTCTGTATGAAATTCTTGCAGGTTGAGAAAAGTGCGCGTCGCGGAATATTACTCCTGATTCTAAAAGCTAACCCTGCATTTCCCCTAGTCTTCCAGGGTATGTTCGGGTTCAGCCTGATGAGGTTAGGGTAGTCCAAAAGTTCCGTCTTGTTCTCTATGTCTGCGAGCAGGGATTTGACTAGTTTGTAGCATAGGAATGTCGTGCACATTCCGTCGCTGGAATCTGTATCTTCGAATCCGATATTGAAGGTATTAAAATCCATGAGCGTTTTGGGCCACTCTAGCCCCGATGACGAAACTATATTACAATAAACTAGGATTCTACGACAATCATAGTTAGAGTTGACCTGACCTTTTCCAGCCGTCTGATCTTCCAAGTGATCGTTTCTTTGACCTTTTCCATCGTATCAGCTTCGATCTTCGCGACAATGTCATAAACTCCATAAACCACATAAACTTCCTTTACGTGATCTATGCTTTTCAGCTCGCGTACCAGTTCCTCCTCCGCTCCGAGATCAGCGTTTATCAGCACGAAGGCCATTGGCAGATGTTGAGAAGTCACGAGTTTTTGAGCTTCTTTCTCTTCTTAAATAGTTTTTCATGCAAGGGGCTGTGGGACTTTATGTCTTTGAGTCCATCCAGTCTCTGAGCGTGGGCGTGCTCGGCTTCGGATTCACCGCACCACCAAGGTCGATCCCCTTCGTGTAGCACAGGTAGACAAGTTGGCGGATATT
>JBOGRL010000234.1:0-1524 GCA_050749505.1 Nitrososphaerales archaeon | reverse complement strand
GACCCGAAATCAAGATCGTTCAAATCATGCCTATTCGCATCTACTGTAAGGACTCAATCAATCAAGAGGTCTGCAATTTATGTCCGAAGTATTCATGATTTGATCTTCTTCCTTTCTCTGAATGTCTTGGACCATCTGCTTAAATTCAACATCGGCCCCCTTTCAAGAATCATGGATACCAGGTCCCCCGCCTATTTCCCGAATTCGATGACGGTCTTGATTTCCTCCTGACTCTTTGGCGTGTATGCGCCTTGGAGGTCTTCGCACCCCATTCGGTTTGTAATCATTTTTTCCAGCAAACCGCTCCACATTTTCCTCATCTGTAGCAAGTGTTTTGCTCCCTGCACAAAATAGGATTTGTTTGCGTTTACAGAACCAAATTGAATCCTGTTGCCCAGCACGAGGTTTGTGAATATCTTTCCCGCGTCCTCAGATTCTTGCTCCTGTTTATAGACTCCGAGGTAGCAGACAGCCCCGTTTACGCGTGTTAGATTCTGAGCCTCCAACCCGACCAACGTGTTTCCTGTTACCTCGAACACAATGTCATACGAACTTTCGAGTGCGCTAATCGGAGTAATTTTGGAATTGATGTATTTCGCGCCGGTCTGCTCAACCAATCTCGCCTTGAGGCTTTCTTCCGCTCTCGTAGCCACGGTATCTACCTCGAGGTTTTTCAAGCGAAGCAACGCAGTGGCGAGAAGCCCGACCGGGCCCGCACCTAAGACGAGAGCTTTCTTTGGTTTCCAAATGCTCTTCTTCATCCTTGCATCCTGCAAAAGGAAGGTCTGCGTCAACCCCTTCTCGACTATGGTGAGAGGTTCGAGGAGAACGCCCACGTCTTTCAACGATTCTGGGAGCTTTACTACGAAGGACGAATCAGTGATCGCAAATTCTCTTGCAAACCCGTGCAGCCCCTTGATACCATGTTCAAAATAATGTCCGGTCAGGCACATGTCGGATTGACCACTCTTGCAGCTTGGACAATTTTCAGGACAATTTCTTCTTACTGTTGGAACAACAAGATCTCCCTTCTTGAACCCATGAGTACTTGTTCCCAACTCAAATACTCTGGACAAAGATTCGTGCCCCAGAACTAGAAAGCTCTCTCCAGCCGGAGCTTCCCCGTAAAAACCAGCTATGATATCTCGATCTGTTCCGCAAATGCCAATCTTTTGAACTTGAAGTAGCATCTCATTCTTTGCCGGTCTCGGCACTTCTTGCTCTTGAAGCCTGAGCGTACCTTGCTTCAAGGGAGTAACAGTAATTGCTTTCATGGGCGCTTCTACGATTATTTGCTTCTAAAGGTTACTTATTCGTGATTAAGTTAGACTGACTGGCCTAGGCAAACATTGTTGCGATCTTTGAAACGGAATTTTGTTCGAGTTGACGGCCAGTGAAGATGTAGAGAAAGGCGCAAACCCTCGGCATAGCTCTGTCCAAGAAGAAAATTGGGCTGGCAAGGTGGTCACGCTACTTTTCCTTAATCTGCGAGTTCGATCCGTATCCACCCGACCGCTACCTACC
>JBOGRL010000233.1:0-6275 GCA_050749505.1 Nitrososphaerales archaeon | reverse complement strand
CAATACCGTGATGTGGGCGCTAACCATGCCAGAAAATAGCTCAGGGCAACTATGCGTATTTTACAATGGAGATCTGAATAAAACTACAACTTTTCCTGTTCGACAAATAATTGAATATTTTCCGACCAACGATACAACCCGTCCAACCTCCCTCGTTACTATCAGTAATTATCCCGCAAACTTTTCGCTAATTAATGGAGGAAACCAAACAATCGCCTATACATTCAACGCTCCGCAGGATTCGAAGGGAATTTACTTTATCAACATCCCAGGTGATTGCGTTTCACCTCCGCTAGTGGTAGGCTACAAACTGTCTCAGCTCGATGCTTCTGATTTCCTGTATTGGAAGGGTCCATTTGGCTGTGGTGTCGGCTTTGCGGGCGTAGCCTACATAGGTCTCACTAACATCCAGGTTGGTTTCGTTCGGAATTACTCTACTCCTTCTTGAACCCAATTAATCAATCAATTTAACAAGTTGTTTTAAACTCAGCTATTGACCTCCAAGAATCATAATGAATCAGTTTGTTTCATGTAATTATCCATCCAACATCAACGTGACCTATTTTTGACTAACGGCGAGTCTTCCACTTTTCATGCATTCAAAGGATGATTTCGAGAAAAGTGCGCATCATCCATAATGGACTCAAGGATATTAACTCCCAAAACTCTCGGAGTAACTATTTGCGATTCACCGCAGCTATGCCGAGAATTGTTACCAAAAAGCCCAGGAGTTGGGCTAAATCCACATGCTCGTGCAAAAGAATACTAGAGCTGAGTAGCGCTACGATCGGGACGAAAAACAACCAGCTGGATAACCAGACCGGCCCGCGCCTTTCGACTAGAATCATCCATATCAGGTAAGCAATCGTTGTGCCTATGACTCCCGTGTAGAGGAGCGGAATCACAAATAGCGGATTTAAGAATTGAATGGAGAAGAGCGAATTAGCATTACCCGCAAAAGTCCAACCAAATAAAATTGCCGCAGAAAGAAATAGAATCAATGCGTTCAGTGTTGGTCTATCAAAGCCGAGCAGCCATCTTCTGTATACTACGAAACTTGCAGCGAATGAAATTGCTGCGATGAATAAAAACGTGAACCCGTAGGGGTTTACCGAGAAGCGTGAAATATTTCCGCTGGTCAGGATAAGGAATATACCGATGAAACCCGTTATGATCCCAAGCACCTTTAACGAAGTCAGTTTCTCTGAAAGAAAGAGCCACGTGAACAAGACGGTGAAGAGTGGGTACGTATAAATTATGACTGCCGTTATTCCCGCGGGGACTACAGTTTCAGCAATGAACCAAAATCCCAGGAAAAGGACGGTTGAAGTGATTGCAAAGAGAATAGTAGCTACGATGGCCTTTACATTGCGAAAACTCTTTGACGGTTTTTTAGCTCTTAGTGAAAGAGCCACGAGAGGGATGGAAGCTACAGCTGCTACGAATACGCGATAAAAAGAGAAAGCCAGAGGAGCCGAATACTCCAGCCCAAATTTCACTGATGGATAGTTGAGCCCCCAGACGCTCAGTAACACTGCAAGCAGGAGCCAATCCATGGTTTGTTTCTTCATTTATTATTCTTTTACAGATTTCATTTTTTGCCCATGCTGGGTTCATCTGGTTTTGAATCTTGATGGCGTGTAATGAAATCTACAACAATGTAGTTCCCAATGCTTATTTATTGAAAGCGGAAGCACATGGTCGGCATGGCATCTGATTCCGCTCGTTCATATTACGACAAAGTTTTCCAAGCACTTGAAACTCACCAAGATTGGTTTGCAAATTCAATCCCGCTTATTGCATCAGAGAACGTTCCTTCACCCGCTGTACGTGAAGCGATAGTCTCTGACTTCGGGAACAGGTATGCGGAAGGGTGGGCTGGTGAGCGCGTCTATGCCGGCTGCACATACATAGACCAGGTCGAATTGATTTGCCTTGATCTCGCAAGAAAATTGTTTGATGCAGAGTTCGCCGATGTCAGGCCGGTGTCCGGGGTATGCGCAAACCTCACGGTATACTCGGCATTTACAGATCCCGGGGACACGATGATGGCTCTTGCGATCCCAAATGGTGGGCATATTTCTGCGGCGCGGAAAGAGTTCAACGGGACGGCTGGGCTCGTACACGGTTTGAACGTGGAATACTTTGCTTTCGATCGGGACAACTGGAATATTGACGTGGACAAGACAAAGGAGAAAATAAAGAAACTAGAATCCGAAGGGAAAAAGCCCAAGATGGTGATGTTTGGCGGCAGCTTGTTTCTCTTCCCGCATCCTGTCAGCGAGCTCGCAGAGTTTTGCAAAAGTGAGGGTATAGTGGTTTGCTACGACTCGGCTCACGTCTCGGGCCTGATAGCCGGAAAGCAGTTCCAAGCACCGCTCAAAGAGGGGGTGGAAGCAATGACTCTCTCAACGCATAAGACGTTGTTTGGTCCGCAGGGAGGAACGGTTCTTTCTTTGAACAAGTATGCAGACAAGATCAAGGCTGGAGCGTTCCCTGGAACTTCTAGCAATCACCACCTTCATCATGTCGCGGGAAAAGCAATCGCGTTTGCAGAATCCATGGAGTTTGGTCAGGCATATGCAAACCAGGTCATAGAAAACGCGAAAACAATGGCAGAAGCCCTGAGCGATGGCGGACTGGACGTCCTTGCAAGTAATCTCGGGTTCACGAAATCGCATCAGATAGCAGTCGATGTGACAAAGTATGGCGACGGTGGCAACTTGGAGAAGGAACTAGAAAGAGCAAACATCATCGTAAATCGCCAGCTGATCCCCGGCGATATCAAGGCAGGACGTCACTACATGCATCCGGGTGGGCTCAGGCTTGGCACGAGCGAAGTTACTAGACTCGGAATGAAAAAGGAAGAGATGAGGCAGATTGCCTCCCTGATCACACGTTTGATCGTCAAGAAAGAAGATCCCTCCAAGATCAAGCATGAGGTCGAGCAATTGAGAAGGAATTATCAAAGGGTTCATTACACGTTCGAATCTGGGACGCCGGCCTACAAGTACATCCGGATACGGTGAGCTACAATGCAGGCATTTCAGTTTTCAAGATTGAGCGCGTGGAAAAAGGTATGATGGCGTCTGAAGCAATCTGTTTTTTATTCTTCTTCTTCTTCTTCTTCTTCTTCTTTATCATCATCGCTCAAGATTACTTCTCGCGTTCGCAGAATCCGAAAGGACTTTGGTCTGCCCGAAACTGTCCCAAATTCCTCTTTCGTGATCAAGGTGTGTTCTATTTTATTTCACTTGAGACAAAACCGTCTACTTATAATATTTCATGTTTGCAGAGTGCCAACCAGAATTTTGGCGACTATATCCATTATTGAGATATGCGGCTCTGAAGTCGCGTAGTTCGCTCTTTTTCATCGTCCATAAACGACACCCTAGATTCCAATGGGTCATTGAAACGCGTTCCGTTGATTCATATGCTAATGATCATCCCTGGCCGCTGCTACTACTGCCGCACGACCCAGGACAGCGCGATGAACCCCAAGAGCTCTAGTGATTCCAGAGCAAGAAATGGCGTTGCAATATCTGAAGAATACGCGCCCGCGAGTATGTAGTAGATTGGGATAGAAAGTAGATTTTGCATCAGGAAGATGAGTGAAAACACGGCAAGACCCAGAGTGAATGTGGTGCGCATCTCTTTGACCCGTCTATAGTAAAACGTGAATATCCAAATTAGTATGGCAGAGGTAGCAACTGCGACCACAATATCAAGTGTCCACACAAATGACAAATGGGTAATAGGAATAATCATTTCATACTAGCACCATTCTCTTTGTCGCCGCCCTGATCAGGCAAGGAAAGTGCAGTACTAATGATTTTTTTGAATGTTTTTACATTTGAGCTGAACACTCTTGAGGGATAGTACACTAGTCCATAATGCGGGCCCTCCGCGACCACGAGCCTATTTTTGATTAACACGTCTAGATTGTAAGTAACTGTATGATAGTTCAATTCAAGAGTTTCTGCGAGCTGGTGTGCGTTTATTGGGGTTTCGCTCAAAACTTGCAAAATCCTCGCTCGCGTTTTCCCACCTTTTGAGCCCAAGAGTATCCACCAGATCTCATGATCAACTGATGACGAGGAGTCGGGAGAGGATGAGGACAAACAGGGCGGTCAGAGCCGGAAGATTTGATAAGAATTGCTAACGAAAAACACGGATGAACGATAGCTTTCCCCTTCTTGCCTGATAGTTTTTCATTAATTGTCTTGAGACTCAAATGAGGCGAGAAACCCTTTCATTTTCCAATAAGTCTCAAGAAAGTCCAGTCCTCGTGGTGTCACGCAGTAGTAGACTTCTTCCTCCTCGCCTGTTATCTTCAATATTAATCCGTAAGAAGAAAGAGCCTCGACCATCATTTTTAGCCGGTCTATCGGAACGCCCACGCCGTACGAAATTCTCGTGATCCTAGCTCCTTCCGGATGCCGCTTGATAACTTCCAATATCGTCGCGTAGAGGTCAGCTTGCGACCTCTTTGTACTCTTCGCTCCCTTCATTCTCTTGTAGATTCTCTCCAAGAGTTAGAGCGGTGGCGATGGAAGTTTTTCCACTTTCTCGGGCATATGATTGATGTAAACGCACTTCTTGTCGTCCCCCGGCATTTTTACCTCGCCTGAGTACAGTATTTGATCCACCAAGCAACCTTTTTCCAGCTCAACATTTTGTGCAAATACTCGTGCAGCAGTGGTAAACTCTCTCAGGTATACAAAAGTCCCATAGACGTCTTGAACCCGGGTCGGTCTTCCTATCATCCTCATCGTAATCCTCTGTCCTGCCCACTTTGTCCCCCAGGCCATAACATTCATTTCGCTCTTTCCAACTTCGACCCTTTGCTCTCCGACCAACGGGCCTTCGCATCTTGACCCGCTACCGATTACTATTGACTTGGCTTTCAATCCCTGCTTTGTCTCGACCACCCCCATTATGTTAGTTTCACCAGAAATAATGATTTTACTTGTCGCGAGCTTACCAGCAACTTGCAGGCTTGCACCTCTGAGCTCATCTACGATGTTTGTACTGCCATGGATCTCGATTTTATCTGTAGCTGAGAGTGATCCTGAGACCTCTAACTTGCCATTCACTTCTATCCTGGAAGATTCGCAGTTTCCTTGCACTTCGGTCACCCCTTCAATTTGGATTTCCTCGCATGAAATATTTCCATCAACCAGAAGTTTCCCAAAAGTCGATATCTTCCGCCCCTTGCAGTTTGCAGGTAGTGTGGCTTTTCCGAACACGCGGAGCTCGCCGAATTCCAGTTCTAATCTGCTATTAAATTTCATTCTTGCTTCGATTGTTCCACTGATTGATCCACCTCCAATGTCGGCCAGGCCTCCGACTGCGAGATCGTGTAGTTTGACTGTTCCCGGAATCTCGGCCTTCCATCCAACATCAACCAACTCTGAAGATTCTAGCCTAGTCTTAACTGTGAGCACGCCGCCAACTTTCACCCTTTTACAAACAAGTGTATCTGCTTCGATTCGCCCTGCTACGTCTATTTCCTCAGCTCTGAGTTCTTTTTCTACATTGAGCGACCTAGATACCTCAAGTTTATTGTGCACGACGAGGTTCCCATTAACCTTGAGTGAACCTCCGTGGCGAGCGCTTTGACCAACTTTTAGAGAATTGCACTCGAAATCGCAGTTAATCCTGGCATCACCCTCGAAATACGCGCTTCCGGTTACCATGATTTTCCCGCTGGTAGATTCTAGGCGCGCCCGGTTTCCAACTGTGAGGGCACCATCAACCCTATCTAATTTTGCCATCCCGCCGCGAGAAACGTCCAAATCTGACATGTCTTTTTATTACCTGTTTCTATGCCTAAAAAGCTCGCTCACTCTATGTGATTACTCTATCTTGAGCGCCCTAAGAGCAATTATATAACCCAGTATTCCGAGCCCCAGCGCAAACACGCCCAAGTAAAGCGCGTCCCACCCGATCTTCCACAATGCATTATTTGTGAGACTTGTGCCGTTGATTATCAAGAGTCTTGCTATCTCGTCGGCCTTTGTGATTGGATTTACCTCAGCGATTCCCTTGAGCCAAGGAGGGAAGGAACTCAAAGGAAACATTGCATTGCTTGTGAATACGAGTGGAAAAGTGATGAAATTAACTATAGCGACAAGAGAATCAATGCTTTTGACAGAGATGGCAAGTGCAGTGAACACGCAACACAGACCAAACGCTAGGAGTGAAAATGCGAAAAACACCCCGAGGAATGAAGAAATGCTGAACCCAGTGCCTAGTTTCAGCCCATTCGGAAT
>JBOGRL010000232.1:0-2912 GCA_050749505.1 Nitrososphaerales archaeon | reverse complement strand
GTTGTAAAGAGTCCGAACTCAGCCTACCTGCCGGGAAGGAGGGGAAAGAATTGGGTAAAGCTCAAGAAGGAGCTGGACACGCTGGATGTAGTCATCGTCGCGGCTGAATACGGGCACGGGAAAAGAGCCGGAGTTATCTCGGACTATACGTTTGCAGTCAGGGATGGAGACGATCTGAAAGTAATTGGAAAAGCGTACTCGGGGCTCACCGATCCCGAAATACTCGACATGACCGAGATATTGAAACAAATCACGGTCAAGGATTACGGATACAGACGATCAGTGAAACCGCAGGTAGTGTTGGAGGTAGCTTTTGATGCAGTTCAAAAGAGCGCACGGCACGACAGCGGCTACGCGCTTCGCTTCCCCAGAATAAAACGGATAAGGACGGACAAATCAGTTGCGCAGATTGACGGGATGGAGAAGGTAAAACAGATCTATGAGAGGCAAAAAGTGAAGTTCTAAGACTACTCGCTAAATCAACAGAATATCTGCCACTGCTTGTATGAATCTTGGTCCGACTTCCCTCACTCGCTTCCAATTCGTAACTTTGTACCTGCGATCCAGCTGCAGCTCGCCCAGGTGACGCCCTATCCAATCCTCATCGTAAAACTCTTCTTCGGATACGTGAACGTAATAGTGTACAATCGGGCCGGGTCCGGTTTTTGCCGAGGCCACCGCCGACGAAAGAAACTCCGAAGATCTTTCGGGAAGCGGCATCAGTATTCGATCGAACTCGCCCTGATGCTGGAGAGCAAATTCTTTCGCATCAGCGAGCACTGGATTGACGGTGCCTTTCATCTTCCTGTTCAGCTTCAAGGATTCAAATGCGAGTTTGATCGCATCAGGATTCTTGTCCACGCTTTCTACTTGGCATTTCTTCGTCTTCGCGATGACGAGCGAAAAGGTTCCGATCCCTGCAAACATGTTGAATATTCGTTCCCCTTCAGAGACAAGCGACCTGATCCTCAGCCGTTCGGTTGAAAGCCTTGGAGAAAAGTAAGCTTTACCCACATTCACCCTGAAAAGCAGTCCGCTTTCTTTGTAAATCGTCTCGTACTTTTCTTCTCCTGCGATGAAAGAAACGTCTCTTATTCTATACTCTCCCTGTACATTAGAGTCCTGCTTCAGCACGGTCTTTACATTCTTCATCTTTCGCAGAATTTGTTCTCCGATCACTTTTTCTTTTGCGAAGAGGTCCGGCGGAATTTTTATTATCGCAATGTCCCCGATTACGTCGAAGGATGAAGAAAGAGAGGAAAGCTCATAGTCATCTAGATCATCCCGCAGCGCCTCCTTTAGCATGGGCATTTGTAAGTCCACGTTAAGCTCGGGCGGGATCAGTTCTTTTCAGTTTCGGTCTGGGCGGGCATCTTCCCGACGTAGTAGTACTTCTTTTCTTCCTTCTGCAATCTGTCAAGCTTACTCTCCGGCTTGTTGACGCGGGGCCTGCCGGTCGTGATGTCACGCCTGTAAGTTATGCCAAGCTCCTTGAGAAATGCGTTCATTCCCTCAGACTTGCTGAGGGGCTTGCTGGCGTGACCTCTTCGCCCTGGTTCGCCAGAGAATATCATAAGCGAATCCGCAACAATATCCACGAGCTGTATGTCATGGTCTATCACTAGGGCAGTTTTGCCCATGGCTCTTACGAACCTCTGAATCGCCTTGGCCAGTACAATCCTATCTTCCACGTCTATGAATGCAGACGGCTCGTCAAAAGCGTATATCTGGGCATCTTGAAGGAGCGTGGCAACAATTGCTACCTTTTGCAGTTCTCCGCCGCTCAGGTTTTTCAATTGTTTTTCATACAGCTTATTCAGGTTAAGCGGAGCGATTAACTGAGTTTGGATCAACCCGCTGTCAATGTTCTTGTTGATTGAACGCAGATACGCGGCGACGTCTGTCTCCGCGTCTGCAGACAAATACTGCGGTTTGTACGCGACTTTGGACAGGGCGTTTACCTTTCCTGTGGTCGGAGGTTCGAGTCCCGACAGAATCTTCACGAATGTGGTCTTGCCAAGCGCATTTGCACCAAGGATTCCTACGACCTGTCCCATTCTGATCTCCGACGGTTCGACATCAAGCTCAAAGTTTTCAAATTTTTTCGTAACATGATCGTAACTGCAGATTACTGGCGTTTCGCTCTCATCCTCTATCGGAGAGTAGATGTCAAACCTGACGGGTTGATCTCGAAATCGCACGTTTTCAACCTGCAGGTAGCCCTCTAGCAGTTCGTTGATACCGGTCCTCGCAGACTGGATTGACGAGACGATTCCGTAAACTCCTGCTTCACCGTACAGTATGTGGGTATAATCGCTCACATAGTCCAGGAATGACAAATCATGTTCGACCAACACTACCGCAGCTTTCCTTGTCAGCTCAGATATTGTCTTGGAGACTTTCATTCTTTGGAAGACGTCATTGTAACTTGAAGGCTCATCAAACAAATAGAGATCTGCATCCTTCAATGCGGCCACTGCGACCGCGGTTCTTTGAAGCTCTCCTCCGCTTAGCTCAGAAACATTTCGTTCCAGGCTATCCTTAAGTGAAAGAGAATCGGCCATCTCAAAAACATCTCTTGAAGACCCGGCTGTCTTTTCCAAGAGTCCGCGAACAGTACCCGTCCAGACCTTCGGAATCAAATATACAGCTTGGGGTTTGATTGAAACCCTCAGCGTCCCGTTTGCTATTGATTCAAAGTGGCTCCTCAGCTCTGTTCCTTGGAATTGATCGATGATTTCTTCCCAAGAAGGACGCTCTTCATAATTTCCAAGATTCGGCTTTAGTGAACCGGAAAGTATATTCAGCGCGGTAGATTTGCCTACGGCATTTTTTCCCACTAATCCCACAACCGCGTTTTTCTTTGGCATCGGAAGCTTGTATAATCTGTAAGTGTTGACGCCGTACTGATG
>JBOGRL010000231.1:0-10970 GCA_050749505.1 Nitrososphaerales archaeon | reverse complement strand
GTATTAAGGTTTGAATGTGCGCTTTAAGTGCAAAAAGCGCCTCGGAGTTGGGAAACGTACGGTTTTTTATAAGCCCAGCGATCCTATTCGGAAGTGTGGTATCCATGTCAAACGAAAAAGATTACCGCAGGCTCTCAAAGTCCGAGATTAGGGAAGGGATTCGCGAATTAAGGCGCTGGAAGGTTGTCAAGGGAAAGCTTCATCGGGAACTACGCTTCAAGAGCTTTGAGGATGCAATCACGTTCATGACCAGGTCATCGCTCGACGTATCGAAGCTCGACCATCACCCAGAGTGGTTCAACGTCTACAACGAGGTCAAGGTCGATTTGGTCACGCACGACCTTGGAGGGATCAGTGGATACGACTTGATTCTTGCAAAGAAGCTCGAGAAAGTCGCTCAGATCTTTAGGGCGAATTAGAGCGTTGCAGCATATTTCTTCTTTGCGTGATCTTGAGACCCTTTCTTTATCGCGGCCTGCGCGGAGGCTAGCCTAGCGATAGGAACTCTGTACGGAGAGCAGGATGTATAATTGACTCCAACTTCGTTCACGAAGAACTCGATGCTCTCGGGGTCTCCTCCCGTTTCGCCGCATACGCCAATTTCGAGCTTGGGATTTTCTCTCCTTCCCTCCTCCGACGTGATAGTCATCAGCCTCCCCACTCCCTTTTTGTCGACGACCTCAAATGGATTGTTGGGGAGCACTTTTTCCTCAACGTACTTGACAACAAACTTGCCCTCAGCGTCGTCTCTCGACATTGCAAACGTCATCTGCGTCAGGTCGTTTGTCCCAAACGAGAAAAAATCCGAGTATTTTGCGATGTCACCCGCAGTCAGGGCAGCCCTCGGTGTCTCGATCATCGTTCCGACCGGCGAGTCTGGCAGTATACCCTTGATCAGTTCTCTCAACCTGATCAGTTCGTTTGCTTCTGAGGTCAGTGGGAGCATGATCTCTGCCCTAACACTTACGCCCTTTGCTTCCACGGCTGACTTTGCCTCGGCAACAGCTCTAGACTGCATTTCATAAATCTCCGGATAGGTCATTCCGAGCCTTATCCCGCGGTGTCCGAGCATTGGATTATCCTCCTTTAGGCCAGGTAATTTCTTTGCAATGAGATCTGCTAGACTTGGGTCAGCTGCCGCATGCAGGAACTCGTGCTGCGGAAGGTCGAGCAGCCTGATCACAACCGGTTTTCCCTTTGCTGCAAGGAATATCTCGGAAAAGTCGCTCCTTTGAAATTCTTTCAGCTTTTCTAGCCACTTTTTCCGCTCCTCCGTGTTTTCTGAAAGGATCATTCTCTGTACGAAGGGGAGCCTCTCCTTCGCGTTGAACATCCTTTCAGTTCTGACTAGACCGAATCCCTCAGCCTGAAACTCCAGAGCCTTTGCTACCATTATGGGCGTGTCGGCGTTTGCCCATACTCCGGTTTTCCTGAATTTGTCTGCCATTTGAAGGAAGACCTGCAGGTCGCCAGAGACCTCAGCGTCAACAAGTGGTGCTGATCCCAAGATGACATCTCCCGTTCCACCGTCGATGCTTATCGTGTCGCCCTCCTTGATTATCGTGTTTCCGCACCTTGCCTGTCCGTCTGAAATCAGGAGTGTCTCTGCGCCGACAACTGCGGGTTTACCCATGCCACGCGCGACTACCGCTGCGTGACAGGTCTTTCCACCCCGCTGGGTCAGCACTCCCTGGCTAGCAATCATCCCATGAATATCTTCGGGGGCGGTCTCCCTTCTGATCAGAATGACGCTTTGTCCGTTTTTGCCCAGTTCAGCTGCCTTGTTTGTGTTGAATATTGCTTTTCCAACCGCGGCGCCTGGGCTTGCTGCAATTCCCTTTACCAGAACGCTCACCCGCGCATTCGGGTCGATGTGTTTGTGGAGCAGCTGATCTAGCTGCGCCGGGTCTACACGCATCACAGCATCCTCCTCGTTGACGAGACCTTCCTTTACAAGATCAAGCGCAATTTTGACCGCGGCCTGAGCTGTCCTCTTGCCAGTCCTCGTCTGGAGCATCCAGAGTTTCCCATTTTCAACGGTGAACTCGAAATCCTGCATATCCTTGTAGTGATTTTCAAGCAAGCTGGCTATCCTCAGGAGTTGATTGTGAAGGTCTGGCATCCTTTCCTGGATGTCCTCGACAGAGAAAGGCGTCCTCGCGCCCGACACAACGTCTTCACCCTGCGCATTGATCAAAAATTCTGCGTAGAGGTTTTTCTCTCCGGTGCTCGGGTTCCTGGTAAATCCGACGCCCGAGCCCGAGTCGTTGCCCGTGTTTCCAAACACCATGGCGACGATGTTTACGGCGGTTCCCATATTGTCGTCGATCTTGTAAAACCTCCTGTACTCGATGGCTCGCTTCCCATTCCAGGACGCCAGTACAGCCTCAATTGCGCGGCGGAGTTGCTCTTCGGGGTCATCTGGGAAGTCCTTCCCGGTCTTCTCTTTGAACAACTGCTTGAATTCCTTCGCCAATTGAGCTAAATCCTGAGCAGTAAGATCAATGTCGTTTTTGACCCCTCTCGCTTCCTTTTTCTTTTGGATTATATCTTCCCATTCCGAGCCCTCGATTCGCTCGACGATCTTTCCGTACATCTGTACAAACCGCCTATAAGCGTCATAGGCAAACCTTTCGTTGCCCGTGGAGGAGATCAGGTACTGCAAAACTTGATCGTTCAGCCCCAAGTTCAAAATCGTGTCCATCATTCCGGGCATCGAAAGAGGAGCCCCGCTCCTCACCGAGACGAGCAAGGATTTTCCAAACTTTTTCCCGGTCCTATCCTCGATCTTCTTGAGCTTCGTAAGAACAACGGGCATGAGGTCTTTTGGGAATTTTCTCCCGGTTTCATAGTACTCGCCGCATACTCGCGTGGAGATTACGATTCCTGGCGGGACCGGCAGGCCAGCGTGATTCATTTCGACCAGTCCGTGGCCCTTTCCACCGAGGACGTCCTTGCCGAGCCCATAAGCCTCTTCGAGCAAATACACATTTTCAGACGCGTCGGCGGTTTGAATGGTCAAATTTTCTTCACGCATGCGATTCCGAGTTGCCGTTGCATATTTATGTACCTTTTCTTCAGGATTAGATTCTTCTCCTACTTCCCCTTTGCTTTGCAAAAGCAGTTTTCGCTTCCAGAGTGTTATGTTAAAAATTAACACTACTTTTCCACTTCTGAATGTTTTCTTCAGAAATTTGCTTCCTACCTCCTTAATCCGGAGTCTTCAATATTGGCAAAACGACGTCCAAAATTAAGAGTGCATTTGAAGTGACATTTTCTGACGATTATCAATTTCGCGTAAAATACCGCGCAAAAATCTCACGGAACGTCATCATTGCGTTAATTGGTCTGGTCTTGCTGATAGCTGGGCTTGGAACCTTTGCGCTTGCCTCAAACGGAACGTTCCCCAGCAGCCCCGCGCCTACGACGAATGCTCCACGGACCGCGTTCACTACGCTTGAATTCAACTCAACAAGAACCGTGAACAGTACTGCAACGCATATCTTGACCCAGACAATCAAAGTAAGCGTAACTTCGACCATGGTCTCCACGGAAATTTCGAGGTACACGTTAACGAGCACGTTTACCTTGCAAGTGATCTCGACGACCACCAAGACTGCGACTGTGAGCTCTACGGTGCAGACGCCGGTATCATCATCGTCATCAACTCAGGTATCTACTTCGACTATTAGTGATTCTTCGAGCAGGACAAGACACTGAGACACATTCTTACAGCGCCCCTTTGGCACGGCAGTAGTTGTGAAAGTCTAGTTGTGCTAAGCTCTGTCTGGCGTTTCCACCGTCTGCAGCGGCTGGACTGGCATCAATCTCCAGCCTCTCTCCTTGTCATAGAGCTCATCGGCGACGTTCAGGAACTGTGTTTTGGTCGGATCCAGTATCGTGACCTCTTTCTTCGAGTTCAGCATCGAGGTGTTTCTCTCAAGGTACGATATCGTTTCGTGGAAATACTCCATTGGAGTGTCCAGGAACGCAAAGTAACCTCTGCTTTCAAACGCGGCTTCAACAAGCGTAAACGGAATCCTGTTGCACAGTTTCCTCACGGAGTTCAGCTCATCCGGCTCGAGGTTTCGGAATGTGACCGCGATCTGCATTATCTCTGGAGTTTTACCCGCTACCTGCCCCTTGATCCAGCGGACGTTGTTTCCCAAAATCAGCTTGCCTTTCTGAACGTGCTCGGCATAGTGGTACCTGATGGTACGGGCGTTTGCTCCCAAGTTCTTTGCTATCTTTGCTGGGCTGATAGTGGGTTCTTCCTGCATGAATTTCAAAATCTTAGTGTCTATGAAATCTACCTTCGCGTCTTGGTTGACCAGATGAGAAGTCGGCCCCATCTCTGTGTTAGTGAGGTCTACACGCTTCCAATCGACGTTCCACTTGCCCGAGTCGAGATCGAAAAACTCAGAGCGCAGCGGAGGATACCTGATCCAGGAAATCTCCTGGAACTCAAAGCCTTCAATCAAACCGATTTTTTGCAAGTCGCCAATGGAATCGATGTACTTTTTCTTGAACCTGTAGGGGATCGCGTAAAGACACACGTACTTATCCACGCCCATGGCTTTGCTCACAAGCATCAGGTAACTTGCTCTATCCAGCCAAGTCTTGTTCGCGTTCGGGTTTGGCTTTACCACAAGCAGTCCCATCGTGAAACCCAGCTGCGAATAATCAATATTTACCAGGATTCCGAGGCCCATCTTGCCTAGTTGCTTATTCACCTTGTACCTGACTGTCTCTGCGGATAAACCTGTCAGGCGCGCGATGAGCGAATAATTCGAGACTCCGACCTGCCTGATCGTCTCTATCAGCAGGTACTCGGTGTTGCGCGACATCATGCGTGAATCGGACAAGGTGAGGGGCTAGAAGTTACGTGTAAAAAACTTGTATTAAATTCAGATGAATTCGCGATTCAGATCCGGCATAGGCTTTCGATATATATCAGTCAATGATAGAGTAGGAGCAAGTCCCCTTTGCCATTTTGTCTTATTTTGGAAACTCAACTTACAGGAAAAGCGACAAATTGGATAATAATCCACCAGTCGAACTAATTTTCACAAGACTCAGGTAGTAGTAGATTATCTTTGGAAGTAAAAAAGCAACAACAACAGCAACAAACTTTCCCCCGATTTGAGAAGGCAGTACTGGAGCCTAGCACAAACGCCCGCGTCCCTACCGCGATACCCGGGCTAGACCCTCTGATCCAAGGCGGCCTCCAACGTGGAGATTTCGTGTTGCTCTCTGGAGGTGTCGGAGCCGGCAAGACCACGTTTTCTTCCCAATTTGCCTACAACGGGGCAATGTACCTCGACGAGCCCGCCGTGTTTGCGACTTTCGAGGAGGACTCTGCTAGCCTAAAGCGGAACATGTTGAGGTTTGGCATGGATCTTGACGGCCTTGAGAAGACAGGCAAGATTCGCGTTCTGGATCTTGAAATCCTTGAGGGACAGGGTATGGGCTCGAACATGGAAGTTTTGCTCAGCACTCTGGACAAGATTCACGGCAAACGGCTCGTCGTAGACTCGCTGACGGCGTTTCTCACGGGCGCGAAGGACAAGTTTGACTATAGGTTTCTGATGCATCTTGTCTACAAGACGCTCAAGAGGGAGGGGATCATGACCATGATGACGGTCAGCCGGAGCGACGGAACAAACAACCTGATGAAGATGGGCGTCGAGGAGTTTGTAGCAGACGGAATATTTCTTCTCGAGAGCTACATCAGCGAAGCGATGGAGTTGAAGACCAGGTTTCTCGTCAGAAAACTGCGCGGATGCGACCACAGCAGAAAGTACCACTCGGTTGCATTCTCGGAGGAAGGCATCCACATACTTCCATGGTCTGCATAGAAGTATTCCGATTTTCTTTTTCCTGAAAGTTCCGACGACGGGTCTCCGTGAAAACGGGCGCGGATCATGCGTAACCCTGCATCGCACTAAAGAAGGGAAAATGCGGGGCTACGTAGTGATTTTGGGCTCTTTTTTTTGGAGCTGTCAAAAAGAGAAATTTATCAGCAAGACCCTGTTTTAGATGAAGAAAAAGAAGAGGTAGGTCCGAGCTGATTTGCGATGCTGTTGTATGTGTGGAGAACTCTCGTTCCCTTCTCAGTTAGAGCATATCTCTTTCTTCCCCCCACTGAATCGTAAGCGATGAGTTTTTGCTGTTCTAGAACTTTTACAAACCTGCTCATTGCGCCCCACGAAGTGTTTGATCGATACATTATGTGAGTCAAACTGTTTGCGCCATCTGCGATGGCGTTCAAGATCATGATCTTGACCTCTGTCTCTGATCTTCTCCTGCTTGAGAGCTCTGGGACAAATACGGTGGAAATTTGTTCTGAGCTGCTAAGTTGTCGTTCTTCGATCATCGGATGGCCTCTTCATTATTTTCGATTTTTTTATGGCAGGATTGGTATTTGACAGGTACGGTTTCGGAATCCATACCCAGATTTTAAAAGGCAGGTGTTCACCACCCAACGAAAAATCAATCGGAAGCTCGCGATCGAGCCTCGTTTTCAAGAATTGGCGAATATCACCTTATCCGGGCGTGGAATCTCAAAAAAGAGATACTGTTCTCACCGCGAAGCAAAAAATTGATGCGTTAGCAGATTGTTCTCTGCGCCCTTTATTCCTTATCCGCCAGCAGCGAGCAACTTTTGTTCGTCATTTTGAAAATAATATCGATTGTCGATACGGTTGTCAGAATCCGTATCATGAATCTGCAACCGTAAAATATCCAGAGTGCCCAGACAGTCGAGAAATTGAGCGCAGTCTCGAGCCTTCAGACCGGAGCATCGCCAGAAATCAAGCCGCAGATTCCTTCAATCTCGGTTCGGCAGTTTTCAAGGCAGATCGGAGAGGACACTGATTTCCTCCGCGGCAAACCTTTGTTGCTTGAAGTTGATCCTTCATCCCCCTATGAAAAGACGGTCAAGGATTTTGCCGATGAGTTTTCTTCCAGTCGAGTATTCATATTTACACAGAGAAGCAGCCGTATTTACAAAACGCTTTCTTCAAACCCAAACTTTTCGTTCTTCGCTTCCTCGACATCCACTTCATACCCAAAAAAATCAGTGGATCGACCAAATGAGTTCATTGTTCCGCAAAATGATTTAGCGATTTACCTTGACCTGATGAGCAAGACCTTGGAGTCTTCTGAAGGAAGTTCTGTGGTATTCATTTTCGACAGCATTTCAGACATGATCATATCTTCCGGTTTCCCTCCCACCTACAAATTCCTAAAGAGTGCGCTCGAGATGCTAGGCCCAGAGGTAACGTGCTTGTTTTTATCGATGCCGAGCATCCATGATTCCCGGGTTACGGCAACGATTAGAAGCATGTTCTCAAATCACCTGGTCAACGCCAATTCCAGCGGAGTCAAGCTAACCAAAAAGCTCTGACCCGCTAACTAGTGCCGTGGCCAGATAGGTCATCGGTATTGTCAAGTGAAATACGAGCACGATCTGGCGGAGAAAACATCACAACAACCTTTGCAGACATTGCACTAGTTGGCGTTCGTTATTCCGCTAAGCAGCACCGGTATGTTGTTGAATAGCACTACTACAATGTAGAATGCATCTCCCACGATTAGGGCTGCAAGCGCGCTCACCTTGACCAGTCTGACCTGGTACGAGTGCTTTTGCGCATCATCCTTTAGGAACACGACGTAAAATAGAGGGAAAGCGGGCGCAAACTTGATGACAAGTGCAAAAAGGAACCCTTCGGTACTCATCGCGAATAGTTTTGCAGCCAACAAATTATGCTCTTGGAAAATCTGCTGCGCACTCCCTAGAGCAATGCTAGTCGTGTAAATATCGAGAAAGTTCAGGCAGATGAAACCGATGTACAGCGGCCAGAGCAGGTTGTCAAGCTTCTCTATGTCTAGCCTTCCTACGAGCTTTCTATCCCGCGCTGAATTCCTCCTGTAGCGTTCCAGTCTGCTGGGTTTGCTAGGCGGACGACCTTTTTCTTTGCTCACGAAGAGTCACTCGCCCCCATTTACTGCGAATCTGACCGTTCCATTAAAGCAACATCCATCTATTCTGATTCCTAAGATGATCATACTTGACTCGGTGGAGTTATTCACCCGCAGAGGAAGCGTCGGCTCTATTGAGCTTGCGGCGAACCCCGGAGTTTTTACATCGACGCTGTCTATCGTGCCGCTTCCCGTCAAATAAATGGTTACGGTGAACGTGTTCCCAACAGTGTAAATTGAGGGACCGCTCGGAGGCGCGGGATAGGAAAACCACATTGAGAGTTTTGAACCGCCTGTCAAATCGTAGATTTGGCCTGACACACCATTCACGACGACTTGCTCACTCACAACCTCGCTGTGGATATAAAATATGATCACGCTCGCTAGTATGACGGAGATCAAAAAGACGGCAGTAGCCACAGCTCTGCGATCACGCCGCATCATGAGCTACTTTTGCATCTCTTGGATTAATTATCCCTGAAGGACGCGCAATAAGGATTGAAGAACCTATTTTGGATCGTAAATTGATTGGCGTTGAATTACTGCGTAATTTCTTCCACACGTTTTGCTTTTGCGACCTGCTTAATGGCTTGGAGATTAGAATACAATAACTTCTGCGCTGAAGTGACCTGGCTCTCCACAGCGTAAGCTACTTTCGGAGAATTGTCTTTCTCGAAAACTGCCTTGAATGCGAAATAAATTACTGCGATTAGTGCCGTGTCTACAAAGGTTGTTGTGATGTTTTCTCTGCCAGATCGCGCTCGAATTGTGCCTAACAATGTTTGACAACCTCTCTGGCCACGGCACTAGAAGGGTTCATCTCGATTCCTTTCATCGTTGGAGGAAATTGGAAAAAAGAGGGGAGAGGAGTAGCCCTTCAAAATCGGGCTCAAGCAGCTTTTGCGCTTGCCGTAGTCGTTGCGCCATCGGCACCGATTATGGATGCTGAGTACGTTTGTCCTGAGGAAAGTGGATTTGACGTTTGGAGTCCAGCTGCTGCCAGAGTGAATTGACCCACCGAGTTGATCGGCAAGCTAATCGCAGCTCCTGTTGATGCTGGAACGCCTATTATTTGTGATGTTATTGAAAGCGAAGTAGAAGCTGCAATGGTTCCAAAATATCCTGCTGTCGAGTTTGTCATGCTGAAACTTGTGAGCGCTGCCTTGCCCCAAAAGGAACCGCTACCACAGGTTACGGTCAATTGTGTTCCGAGAACGTTTACAGTCGCAGTATGGCCAGATGTGCAGGATGCAGCGACGAGCGTCACAGAAATCCCGGAGCTGGAAGATCCAAGAGTGACTGCTGTTATCGAATCTGTGGATGCGCTTGCGATCGATATTGCTACGCCGAGCTGATTGTTTATCGATGTTCCTTTTACATAGAACCCAGTGTTGAAAGTCTCACTCGCAGGTCCCAAGTTCCTAACGAATGCCGTTACCGGAGCCTTGCTGTTTGAAGATGCAATGTTCAATTGATCCATGCTGAGGGTGTTCGTCGCCCCCCCAGTGTTTGTAGTAGAATTTCCAATGAAACCCACTACATAGGCATAGACCACGACGCCAGCTGCTATGGCAATGAGTATCAACAACAATGTAGCTATGATTGGTGAAATGCCTCTTCTTTCACTTTTCATTATATGCTGCAACCCGACTCCACCACTGTTTTTAGGCGATTGCCTTGACGCTGGATGTTGATTCTCCACCATCTGGCATGACTATCTTGAGTGACACAGTGTCGCCAGAGCTGAAGCCGGTGGTGGTTGTAGTGTCAGCGCACGAGAATGTCGATCCGGGGGCTGTAGCTGATGTGGTGCAGGTGTACGAAAAAGTTGTTCCGCTCGTGACATCTGTCAAGTAAACATTTGAGGTAAGACTACCTGCTATAGTGGTTGTTCCAACATTTCTGACAGTTAGAGCAACATAATTTGTACCGGTACCACACTTTCCGCTTGCTCCACTGGCGCTTATGCATGAATTGTCAATCGATACGGTGCTCTGCGCTCCACCTGGATTGCTAGTTGAATTTCCGATAAATCCGATTACATACGCATAAACCACAACTCCCGCCGCGATGGCGATCAAAATCAGAAGCAGAGTAGCTATGATCGGACTGATTCCTTGTTTCCTCTTGTTTTGAATCTTCTGCAAATTATTCATCATTAACTCGTTTTCCTACTGGCAGTTTTTTCTTGTTTGTATAATAACTTGCTTAAACCCAGATCCAGATCAGGAATCCATCTTTTGCCCTAATCATGTATTCAAACCAAAAAGAGCAAGAAAATATCAAAAAGTCGCCCAGGTGGAAGAGGTTGAGAACAATGAAGCACGATTGTGTCCCATATTAGCGAGGTCTCGGCCCGGCAGAGCCGAAAATTCCGATTGTGTCCCTACAATCTACGCAACTCATCGCAGAATTAGCTTTTCTCGTAATGTAACTCCCAGGTGGCAAAAAAAGCCCTTGATTCTCTTCTTTTTTGCAATGGCTTAATCATCGCATAGTTGAGCCATATTTCAAACCCAGAGGTTACTTGAAGGACCTGTCCGTAGACGCGCCTGTGGAACAGCATCTGGAGAATGCCGCAAGGAAAATCGCAGCCAGACGGTCACTAGAAAGGCTAGATACAGTTTTGAATGCGGTGCATCCGGCGAGGAAAGGATTTTCAGCAATGAGCGTACGCGAAGATCGTGAAAGCAATTGATTCCTCAAGCTTGAGCAAATTCGTCAACCGAGAGAGTGGCTGCGAGAAGGTCAGGGGTGAACTTGAAAATCACTGCCCGACTCTTGACGTTGCGCTGTAGGAGACCGGCAACAGCATATGGAAGAAGTCGTTGAAAAGAGAGATACAAAAAGAACAAGCTCTGAAGATCTATCGAGAGTTCTTGTCTGCAGTCATGAAGGATGGCCTTGTAGATTTCGTTCACAGCGATGCGGATTTCCTCACCAACGGGCCCAAACCTGGAATCGAAAAGGAGCTCACGATCTATGGT
>JBOGRL010000230.1:0-3786 GCA_050749505.1 Nitrososphaerales archaeon | reverse complement strand
CTACTGTAGGGCGTTGCTGCAAAAGTCGCCGAAAAAAATACGAAAATTGCAAACATTGCCATAATAAGGAGCAGATTCTTGTCTTCACGAAGAATCGATAGGTCTTTTGTGCTCGATGCAACGACCGACGCGGTAATTAGAAGTACCACGAACGTTATGGCCAAGATGCTTGAAACGTATAGAACCAGGATGGCAAAGCTCATGCCCAGGTTTAAGGAGAACACCAAAAGGCGCGCGTTCAAAGAACGTTCAGTCTCTTGGAGAATTGATATCCTATAAGACTTGACACGGTTCAAAATCTGACTTTATGACGCTTGAGTTCCCGGTCGCCATGGCGACTCATGCTTATTTAATGTCACTTTCTATGGATGGAGGTGAGAACGTGGATTGAAGCAACGCGCTTCCAGTATAGTTAGAAACCGGCCCTACAGATTCATTCTTGGTCTCCTGCTCGGCTTCGTATTCGGAGCAATTCTCGTTCTCGTCTTTTCAAGCAGTATTGCTCCCTCTTGGATTGGTGATATCATTCTTTCTTCGATGACGTACGGAAGTTTCGCGCTGGTATTGTTTGGCTATTTCTACAAGAAAGACGGTAGAAAGACATTTGCTGCCGATTTCCTCTTTGGGCTCGGAGTCGGGTTGATTTTGGTGTGGTTCGTGGGTGCGGGAAACGGAACCCTGACCATGTCGGACATTAACTATTAGGGAAAAATCAATCCTGTTGATTGGGATAGAAACAAGTTATACGCCAGTTACCGGGACTCCGGTCCCGAGCGACGAAGCAAAGCCGACTCCTATCCCAATGACGGTGGCCGCAAGATAGATGAACGTAGCTCGATTTGCAAAACCGGTTCGGCCCATAGTTTTTGCGAAGGGCCAGACTACCAGCACTCCGATGGCGCAGAGCCCTTCTGAGTAAACGAGCGAAAGCGTAAGCCAGAATGCAATGAAACCGGCACCCAGGCCAGCAAAGGTGGCAGCAATAAACCAAGAAATTTCCTCGTTGGGGGACCTGAGTTTCTGATTTGCTTCGGTCAAAGTTGATTCACGATAACCAAATTACTCTGAAGCACAGAGTTTTGCCAAGAAGGATAACAGCCCAAATGTTGCTACGGAACTTGCTACAAACACGCGACTAGTCGCAGGCTTCATCTTGCCCAGACTATGGCAGCCGCAAGCACGATCACCGTTGCGATTGTCCCGACCCCGATTATGATCGTGGGCAGTGCAATAAACGCAGGCGGTGCAATAAGGACGTACATTGTGAGGGCCATCACCACTATTGCCAGAAGAATGCAGATCAATCCGATAAAACGGGAGCTCATCAACTTCTAATCAGTCGCCGATTCCAAGTTTTCGCGCTCTTTTGTGTCTTTAGCTTTCCCTATTAATGTTTCGGAAGTTCAAGGGTAATTTTCCATGGCTGGACCCAACGCAACCTCCTTTCAATGATCGACGTTGATTTGCAAGATATCGCCCCATGTTTCAGAAGAGTTATTCAAATTACTTGCTGATATTACCGCGCTGTAAGCGCCAACCTGAGCTGAGGTTTTAACATGAAGATTGATTGTCGTGTTACCCGAGCCATCTTCTCCTACCTTAAAGAATGACGGATCAAAAGCGACTGACATTGTTTCAGAAACATTGTTATTCGAAGAAGTGCTCCCAGCCTGCAGTGACACAGACGCAAGCTGGAATGCTCTAAACTCCATGCTAACATTCAAGTCAACCGTCGAGTAGACGTACACTGAAAAGGACAGATTCTCCCCGCGTGTCAGATTGAGCGGCGAATTAATGCCGCCAGTTGATGTCTGCCTGAAAAGGCTCGGTATTATTATGTCGACGACCGGCTGTTGAATAAAAGAATCTGTCTTTCCTGGCTGATTTTGACCGACGGCTCCCCCCAGAAGATCGTATGCTGTGATTGCGGCTATTGAAATAACAAGAGCAATTACTATGATGATTGCAATCGACTCGTATTGTTTTCTCAAAGCGTACTCAGCCCCCACACTCTTAACGGAACGCGCTGAAAGGAGTGACGGTCTTTGCGCCTGAAAAAAGTAGGAAAAAGAAGCTATCCAAGTTGATTCTTTGTAGTTCCCCACCCGAGCTTTCGAATTGAGGCAAACAAGGGTCTCAGTTCTGTATCTTCCTTCTAACGAGAGACGCGAAACCTGGGAGGTCCTTTAGCTATGACTGGTTTCACCATTCTTACTCCATTGAGAGCGTATGTGAAAAACAAGAACGCCAAAATGAGACAGGCAATCGAGGAGGAGATTCCATTGGCTCCGAAAGCGTGATTGTATCCTACGTAAGCAGGCGTGCCCTGGAAGTTCAGTCTCCACCAGAATGAGACACTGCCATAATACAGCAGATAAGTTTCGCTTGCCTGGCCTTGGTTCACTTCGAATGCAACGTAATAGTTTTTCGTGCTGCTTACGTTCAGCTGCGTTTGGTAAGCGTTTTCGCCATTCGAAGAGTTTGTCATGAGACTCCTGGCATATTCCACTGTCCAAGTGTTCGATGATGGGTTATATGCTCCCTTTGCTTGCACCTCAAACGGGTTTAGCAAGCCCGAGACAGATGTTATGCTCGAGAGATTGTTTGTTTCAAGAGTTGGATTATTGATGTACAGAAATTGCGACGAGTTGGGCATTCCTCCAATCTGATAAAAGGCTGATGCGTTTGTGTACCCGTCGATCGCGTAAGAGGCGTGCGGTGGGAGTCCAAAAGACGCCGTGCTCAGCGCCGTTCCATTTGGATAGTTCAGACCTGGATAGTCAGCATTTCGAGTCGAATTATCCGTTGGATTGCTCGACCAGAGCCAGATCTCTGCCTGGCCGCCCGAACCTGTGTCCAAGGCACCTGCGCTACCCATCACCATTTTCGGTTTGTATGAAACTGAATACCATCCGTCAGTGTTAGCGCCAGGCGAAATGCCCAAGATCACGCTTGATTGCTCAGGATAGGTGTAATTCTTGCCGATAGCCAGAGGTAGTGTGCCGATGACTTGGGGATATAGATTTTGAAAACAATTGGAGAATTGACTCGTGCAGCTAAAGTTCTGGTAGGCCGGCATTACTTTACCGTCAGGGTAAGCAGTGTTGTTGACATAGAAGTTCAACGGGGATGAATAACTCGGCCCGCTTCCATAGTTCGAATATTTCAATTTGATCAGAAGCTCTGGAGACGAAGTCGCATTAGTCCAAGCCATCTGAACTGCAACGGTACCGGTAGCTCCAGAGGGAGGATAGTTCGATGATGCGATCAAAGGAACAGTAACTGTTGGAACAACTTGCCAAAATGATTCTGAGCCGGGCGCGGCAAAGTTGGGGACTCCGGCGACCTTCGAAACATAGAATGTATTTATTTGGTCTGATCCCACGTTAATCAGAAACGAAGCCGAAAAAAAGATGAACGCCAACGTAGCAACTAGTGCCATCCCTACAAAGAAATACTTGGTTGTAAGGTGCATTTCGATATGGGGATTGCAGATTCGGGTATGTATTTAAATTTTCAATTTTTTGCTCAAGGACCGACATGAACTCGGAATTTATTCCGAGGAAGTCTCGGCGTGTGTGGATTAGATTGTCTTCGAACTACTTTTTTGGTAGGATCATCGGAAAAAGCAGACAAAAAAGCATACGTTTGTCAATTTCTCAAAATTTTATCTTATTGTTTAGAATGAAGAATGCGACAAAGCCCGTAAGCGCGATCACAGCAAGACTTACCGGCAAGTAATACTCGTTGGGGAGTCGCCCGTAGACAAGCCACAGTATTGCCGCC
>JBOGRL010000229.1:0-3124 GCA_050749505.1 Nitrososphaerales archaeon | reverse complement strand
TTCAAGATCCGAGCGCAGCTATACCGGGCTGGGACGGAGAACTCATCCCGATTCCGGAGTCAGTCGCGAGGAGCGTCGCAATCGAACGAGGCAAGGGGGAAACGGTTGTGGATTCAGGGATGAATGATGTGCGCGGATGGAATGCAGAGAAATTCGCAAGGCAGTCTGTTTTGAGTGAAATCAAAGCACAGATGAACGTTTCAACGGTTCCTACCCAGGATAGAATCGTTATCGAGAGGCTCAAGAACTATCTCATTCTGCACACTTCGGCGGGCGACAGGGTCAACGCGACACTCGGTGAGCTCTTTGAAGAAAGATTGCTCAGAATGGGTGGAATGATAAGGCACTGGTGGACTGACGGCTACAGGATACTAATCGAACTTTCAACCGAAGAGTATGAGCTCGACGAGCTTGTCGAAAAGCTGTTCCACTATGATGATTCTGTATCTGGCTTTCTGAACGGGGTCATAAGAAAGCACTTTCCGTTTGGATATGAGATGAAGTTTATCGCCGAGCGATTTGGGGCACTAAAACGCGGAAGGATGCTCTCTGGTGAGGCGTTGAAGGAACTATCAGTGAAATTCAGATTCACACCAATCTATGATGAAACCCTGAGGGAGGCCCTTGCGACAAAGATCGACATCCCGCGCAGTATTGCCATCCTGAAGGAGTGCAGTCAGGGTTCGATCAAATTGGTCGCTCAAACTCTGGAAAAGCCCAGTCCGCTTTCGATGTATATCATTTCGAGACACGCAGAACTAGAAGATTATGCTGAGGCCTCGATAAACTCTTTCGATTCAATGAAGGAGTACGCTGCGAAGGAGGTGGTAAGTCTCCTGTGCTTTGACTGTGGTCATCTCCGAGAATTTGTGAGAGTTGGCGACCTTCCTGAAAGACCAGGGTGCGAGGAATGCGGCTCAAGGCTTTTGTCGGTGCTGTTTTATGGAGCGAGATTTGCATTGAATTCACTGCTGAAGAAGAAAGCAAGACAGCCAGTCTCAAAAGAGGAAATGGAAGTGTTGGCAAAGGCCAGAAGGTCTGCAGATGTCGTTCTTGCTTACGGGAAAAAAGGGATAGTGGCGCAGAGCGTCTACGGAATCGGACCGCAGACTGCTGCGAGGGTCTTGTCAAAAATGCACGAATCGGACTTGGAGTTCTATGAAGATTTGCTATCGGCAAAGCTCAAGTTCATAGAGACAAAAAAATACTGGGACTAGAAAAGCATGTCAGAAAATTATGAACTGAGGTTCTGCGATCACTGCATGACCAGAACGAGACACTTCATCATGAACCAAGAAACAATCAGAAATCCGAGAGGTTATGCTAACTTCAGGTGCGAAAAATGCGGCCGAGAGCGGAGAATGCGGTTGTTAAGGCCGAGCGCGGAATCATCATACTGATCTTCTTGTTCGATGGGCGCTAGCCTTGAGCCTTCTCGAAACCTCTATCATTTAAAGGGTAGCTTTCTCTAGTGAAAGAAGAGAATGCTGTGTTTCCTCATTCCTTGACGTCATTATGATCTGGATGTGAACTATCAATCGGCCGTTTTCAAAACCCATGGGATGCGACTTGACGTATAGCAGTGGCGCATACTTCTTTGTTATTCTAGAGATTCCAGCAGAAAGTCGCGATTCAGAAATTCCTACGACTTTGATCCATTCTTCGGCATTGATGAATTGCGAATCTGCTCTCAACATTTGAACCAGATTTCGGTCAAATATTGCCTTCATCTCGCTTGGCACGCCTGGAAGTGAAACAATCGTCGTTGGCCAAAACCTTGCGAGTACCCCGGGAGCGCTACCTACAGGATTCTGAAGTGCAGTCGAGTCCTCAGGAAGCATTGCCATCTTTAGACTCGCTTTGCTCAACGTTCTGCGCGTCGTCCGACCGAGCTTGCGAGATCTGCGGTTGTAGCTTTCTTTGAGCATAGCGACAGAGTTGTCATCAAGCGACAATTTCTTCCCTATGGCGATTCCTAACGACTGGATAGTCAAATCATCATAGGTCGGGCCCAGGCCACCCAGAGAAAAAAGCCAATCTGGCTTGCGAGAAATGCAATCTCTGAACGCTTTAGAAATTGCGCCGAGCTCGTCGCGAACCGTTGTCTTTCTCTCAAGTCTTACTCCAAACCTGCAAAGCTCCTCAGAAAGCCACTGCGAGTTGCTATCCACGGTTGTTCCATTCAGGAGCTCATTTCCCACGATCAAGATCTCAGCCGTTTTCTGTCGTGTCGTATCATTATCCTTCCTGTTCATGGAGAAACATTCATCTTTCTGTGATCTCAAATAGTATTGATTAACGTGAAGACGATATTCCTTACTGGCACGGCTGGCTCGGGGAAATCCTCGCTCTGCTCAGTCTTGCTCCCGTGGTACGAAGATAAGAATGCAACTGTTGCCTCAGTCAACCTGGATCCTGGCGCGCAGGAGCTTCCCTACGACCCCGATATCGACATTCGCGATTTTCTTGATTTGTCGACTATAATGCAAAACTATCAGCTCGGCCCAAACGGGGCGCTGATTATGGCTGCAGATCTTGTTGCGACAAGGATAAATGACATCCAGGAATCTCTCGACTCGATCAACCCCGATTACGCGATCTTCGACACGCCAGGCCAGATTGAGCTCTTCGCATACAGGAACAGCGGCCCTTACATTGTGGACAACCTCCGCTGTGATGCAAAAACAGTCTTGTTCATGTTTGATTCGACGCTCGTATCAACGGCTAGCAACTTCATCAGCATCGCCTTGTTGGCCGCTTCAATACAGCTCAGGCTCAAGGTTCCGCAGATATCGGTGTTGTCGAGAAAAGATCTCCTTGGCCCGAATTTTAAAAAAGTAATGTCTTGGTCTTCTAACGCGCATAAACTCGAGGACGACCTTAGGCAAGAGTCAACATACACTTATGAACTAGATTCTTTCGTCCTAAGGGATCTCGCAAGAGCCGGGATAGCTTACGAGCTCTACCCCGTTTCTGCAACCACGAGGGAAGGACTCATCGAGCTAAGCGCTGTGATAACCAGACAGATGAATCAAGGCGAGGAAAACGAGGAATAACAAGTCATGCTTCCTCTACCGGTAAGGTTTTAAACCGAGTTGAAACAAAGTACCTGCTACGGTAAAGG
>JBOGRL010000228.1:0-2329 GCA_050749505.1 Nitrososphaerales archaeon | reverse complement strand
GCGTCATGCTCTGCCCGCGAAGGATCAAATTTACTAAATTCAGTTACGAGCTTCAGCCGGCAAACTATCGAAAAAATCGACTCAAGTTCAGGTCGGGTACTTTATTTATTTATTTATTTAATGCAGGGCTATCTCTTAGTTTGCTCCTCTCAACTGCGCGCACTTTTCATCCTGAACTCGCAATGGGGATCGCCCTTCGAGGCGCACTTTTCCCTGACTACAACTTTGTCTCTGCCAAGGATCTTCCTCGCTGCTCCCGCAATCATGTCAGCGATGAGCCAGCATTCGACCTGGCCGGTTTTTCCAGATGCGGTCGCAAAGAAACTATCACGGAGCGATATCTTGGCTCCTCCTCTCATTCCCGAAATTATCGACTGCAACACTGGAACCTTGAATTCGCCGTAGCCTTGACGCCTTCCCCGCTCGATAAATTTCCTGTAAACCTCGAGCCTTCCTGCTCCCATTCCTTGGATGCTCTTTGCGACCAATTCGCCATAGCCGGCGCCCATCCATACAGGATAATGGAAGCACCGCTCTGGAAACGAGAGTATAGGTTATGACGCAGCGCGTTGTAGAATTCTGCGTCGATAATCGTGACACGGGGATTCATTAGAGGATCTTCGAGCAGCCATGTATCAGGGTTCGGCATGGCTGGGTAGTAATCGATATTCTTCGGTTTCTGACCCTGCTTGAACAACCCTCATTCGCTACTAGGCAAATTCGTGATCACTAATAATCTTGCCCGTCAAATGATTACAAAGCCACTGTAATGATGTGCAGTTCTGTTACTCTTTGAAAAAGAGGATTCTTCTTTGCATACACTAGTACTGTAACCGCGACCACGACCAGGAATTGCGGAATATTCGGTTGCTAAAAGCCTCATACTCTCTTCTCTTTGCAAAAAAATTAGAAGTAGAAGTGCCTGACAGAAGGGAGCTATGAAAACAGGAGGAGGGAAAGGAGAAGCAGAGGATGGTGCGTGCGAGGATTCCAGACACTCCGACAAAGAGCAAATGACAAAAAATAATCTTACGCGGAAAGAGGCGAGGCATTCGTTACTCGCTTGCTTTTCCGACTTTTTCGGTCGTATGATTCCCCAAAAAAATGGGAGTAAAATCTCGAAAGTCATTTCAGACAAGTCGATTAGATCTTGAACCTGTATCGGTTTGCCTCATCCATCATTTTGTGCGCCCGTTTTTTACTTATTGAAAAGAGATTGAGACACTCAATCTCAAGGGAGAAGCGTTGAGATGTGGAACGAATGTGAGGAGATTTGTAGCAGATCCTGAAATCTCGCTAAATATATCAGATTATTTCTGTTCGACCCATGAACGAATTTCTCAAAAAGAAAGCAGCGGTAACTAGTATTCTGGCAATTTCAATCGGCTTGGCGGCAATCTTCGCGACGGTACTAACGGCGGAGGTCCAAAGTTCCGGTTTCGGAAACACCGGAGCTGTCTATACAATCGACAATTCGGCTTCGGGCAATAATGTTATTCTGTATTCAAGGGCGCCCGACGGAACACTTTCCTCCATTGGTACTTTCCCTACTGGTGGACTAGGTACAGGAACAGCGCTTGCAAGTCAGAGTGCAATAGTCCTTACTCAGGACAGTCGTTGGTTGCTTGCAGTTGACGCGGGGAGCAACGAGATATCAGTTTTCCGCGTGGGACACGTCTCACTGACTCTTGTCAGCAAGACAAGCGCTCAGGGGATTCTGCCGATAAGCTTGACCGTATTCAAGGACTGGGTGTACGTGCTCGATTCCGGCGGGCTGGGGAATATCGCCGGATTTCAGCTGAACAACGATGGTTCTTTGACATACGTCAGCGGTTCGACTCAACCATTGAGCGGGATGTCTAACCCCTCGCCCGAGCAGATAGGCTTCAGCCCCGCAGGGAACCTTATTATTGTCACTGAAAAGGGAACCAACATCATTGACACCTACACGGTCGGCCATAACGGTGTCGCGAGTGCTCCCACAACTCATACATCCGCTGGAGCAGGACCATACGGGTTTGCTTTCACTGATGCAAACCATCTGATCGTATCTGAAGCAGCAAGCAATACCCTCTCCTCGTACGTGGTCTCAAACACCGGTGACTTGAGAACTATGAGCGGGGCCATACCAACTTTTGGTAACGCACCCTGCTGGGTGGTGGTAACTGGAAACGGACAGTTTGCCTACACTACCAACGCGCACGGCGGAACGATATCTACTTTCTCAATCTCACGGACGGGCGGATTGACTCTCTTCAGCTCGATAGCTTCATCAACGCTCATTCCGGCGCTCGATATGGCTTTCAGCGCTCACGGTCAATTCTTGTAC
>JBOGRL010000227.1:0-5656 GCA_050749505.1 Nitrososphaerales archaeon | reverse complement strand
ACGAAGAGTGGCCTCCAAGTGCAGATGCCTTGTATCAGAGCAACCTGACTGCAATCAACAACACACCGCCAACCAACATTACAGGTCAAATGTACTACCTACGCAATATACAGCAAATCCGCGCAGAATATCTGCCTGTAGTTATGCTGGGGTATCCAGCTAAAGTATTCTCATACAACACAGCGAGGTGGACGGATTGGCCATCATACTACCTGAGCACCGAGCACTGGAATCTGTCGACGTTCGGTGCCCTTCAACCAGCAGGTTCAGGTCCAACCACGACCACTCATTCCACGAGTACTTCAAGCTCTGGCGTATCTCCACCAACGACTACAACATCACAACAATCCGGTACGGGATCAACGCACGTAACCACTACAACTTCGACCACAAATCAACAAACCGGCAGGCAAACCAGTACAACAACTAGCTCATCTAATATTGGAACAATAGAACTCATAGCAGGAATAATCATAATCATAATTATCATCGGCGGCGTTGCCGCTTACATAATGAGACGGAGACCATCTTCGTAGAAAGTTGCTAGTGGTACGTGCATGCGGAAACACGGAAATTTCCATGACTCTTCTGATAAATAACCATGAGCAAGAATCACTCCTTGAGATGAAAGATTGCCTCAACGTCTTAGAAGATGCCATAAAGGAGGAGGCACTAGGGAGGGCCGTCAGTCGAAACAAAAGCATACTGCACTTTCCCACTGACCAACCGGACCTGTGGTACAATTACGTCTCTATAGAAGGAGGAATAGCCAAGACCCAGTATGTGGCTATCAGGATACGCTCTGACATGGAACGCTCTGTGCGCAATTCTAACGGTTCGAGGGTCTCGGAAAAATACGCTGTTAGGGCCGGCAGCTTTTGCGGACTTGTCCTGCTTTACAGCGCAAAGAATGGAGAGTTAGTTGCAATCTTGAACGATGGCTACCTGCAGCACATGCGCGTCGGAGCAACATACGGGCTGGGTGCAAAATATTCGTCCAAAAAGGAAAGCAGGGTTCTTGGATTATTGGGATCGGGTGGGATGGCAGAAGCTCAATGTCAAGCATACTCACTCGTCCGGGGAATCGAACTGGTCAAAGTGTATAGCCCAAGCAAAGCTCACCGAGATGATTTCGCAACTCGTATGAGCAAGAAAATCGACGGGATCCGAGTAGAGGCAGTGGAAGGACCCGAGCAAGCGATAAGAGGATCTGACATTGTTGCAGCTTGCACTACGTCTCTCGAACCTGTCTTGCGCAAGGACTGGGTGGAGGACGGAATGCACCTTAGCGAAGTTACTCAATTCGAAATAGGTAGTAATACTCTTCCCAGAATTGATCGATTCGTCCACTATAGGACCGGCATCCCTTCACATCACTCGGCTGCTGCCTCTTCAGTTCTTCCAGATGTTCCGAGCGGCACGACACCAGACCAGGACTTTGAATCTAAAGTGGATCGCGGAAAAGTCTTCTCTCTGCATGACGTTCTCCTCGGCAAGTATCCGGGGCGAGTTAATGACTCTGAGGTCAGTCTCTTCTTTGGGGAAGGAACGGGCGTGCAATTTGCAGCTGTAGGAGGAAGGGCTTACGAAGAGGCTCGAAAAGCAGGTCTGGGAAAAGAGTTACCCGCCGAATGGTTTTTACAGACCATCAAGACCTAACTTGCGTGTTTGTTTGCTTTTCCTGGCCTCTTTGCACTTGCGGATTTGAAACTGTCAGCTGATCCTGATATTTCGGTTTGTTTCATTCCCCTGATTTTAACCTGTGCCGTGAGATTTACACGTCTCTGTTCTCAACCGACCACTTGATGAGATCTTTCCCTTCCATATTGAATCATTGCGCAACCGCAATGATTTGATTCTAACGCACGAGGTTTTTTGTAGTTTGAAAACCAATCAGCAGACGTTCATAGTCCAAGCAGGTTGGGATAGTTTGCCTTCCTAGCGAATACGTGATAGTGCCCCAAGACAGCAGAGATGTATGACTCTGCGCGTTGATTGTAACTCCCGCAGCCTGAAATTGCCTCCTCACCCGAGTTGTAGACTCCCAGCGTTGCCTTGATGTACTGAACTTCAGAACAGCTTCGGTATTTTGACTTCATCCTCGAAAGAATTTGTGCAAGGTCGCTTACTCCAGCGTCGATATTCTTCTGCGGGTTGAAAACTGACGTGTTCCACCGAGGATCCGTTGGATCCGTTGTAAGGTTTGGATGCCCGTTTGAAAGCAAGATATCAGGGGCTGCACCGCAAGCAGGAGTTATCTGCATGGCACCAAAACTATTTCCCTCATCCACGTACTTTGTTTGCCCGCGGATCATGATGGACACCTTTCCCCACCCGACTGGATCACCGCAAGGAAGGTCAGAGGATACGGCGTACTCATCAAAAGCAGATTCCTGAATACATTGACTCTTTACAAGCATCGGCCATGGATCTTTAAGACCATGTCTGGCGCAGGATTGTTCTATGAAATTATCCCACGCATCGTAGGAAGAGTTGTCCGTTGCAATTGATGGTGGACACGCGGCAAAACTTGCTTTGAAGTTCTGATTGTGGAAAGTTAGGTGTTGAGCACTCATATTATTTAGAGCAGCAATAGTCTGATTGGGAACCTCGAATTTTATTTTATTGCCACCTATTTGCATAGTCACCAACATATACTGTCTTTTTTCATGCTTTAGCTGTCAATGGTGCCACAGAGACGCGTCTCGGTATGACCGACGATAGCACTACCGTTACAATCAGATTTAGGACAAGAGCAATGACCGCGATGTACAATCCCTGGTAGAGCGAACTACCCAGGGGGCCAAAATTGTTCGCTAGCAACGCCATGTATACTCCTGAAAACAATCCGACCAGCAGGCCGGCAATCAACGCCTGCTTTTTGAACCAGCTCGTGTACAAACCTAGAAAAAGAGACGGGAGCAATTGTATGATTAAAACTCCTCCAAGAAGCTGGAGATGGATCGCGTACGTGAGGGGAGTTAGAAAAACAAAACCCAGCGCGATGAACTTGAAAACTGCGGAGCCCCATTTTGCGATCTGCACTTCACCATGTTCAGTCAGGTTGGGTTTCAGCTCCTTGACGATGTTTCGAGAAAGTAGGTTTGCTTGGGCAATTGCCATGATTGCGGCCGGAACCAGCCCTCCAATGAAGACTCCCACAAGAGCTATGCCTGCAAGCCACCCCGGAAGCAAGGTCAGGATGAGAGTGGGGACAACCTCGATTCCTCTGTTCTCAGAACCGAAATTGCTCAAGAAGCTCAAGGCCGCGGGGAACGAGTATACGATGATGCCAAAAAGCGCGAGCAGGGCCAGGCCTATTCCGTACAAGGGCAAGAATGATGTGCTCACACGAAGTTTGTGGACGCTTTGCGCGCTCAAGATTCCGTTGACTGCGTGAGGGTAAAGATAAAGGGCTAACGCGCTTCCTATAACCAGAGTCATGTATCCTTCTGCAAGACCATTTGGCACGGTAACCCAGGCTGCTCCTTTTGCAGCTTGAGCTGCGCTGAATGCCTTCGAAAAATTTCCTCCCAAAGCAACCAGGGCAGCTACGATCACCGAAATGACAGCCACCCAAATCAAAATGTCCTTGAAGACAGCAGTCAATGTTGCTCCCCTGAGGCCGCTTGTGTAAGTGAAGGCAGCCAGTATGATGAAAGCAATCACAAGAGCAATTTCTTGGGTGTTGCCGCTGATTCCCCCAGCGGTAAACAGTGCCGCGAGAACCGACTGCATGCCGACAATTTGCAAGCGATGTAGGGTAGAAGTGCTACGATTCCGGTAAGGGCAACAAGTATCGAAAGAATTCTACTGTTGAACTTGTCTCTAACAAAGTCAGATCCTGTTACGTAGCCTCGTTCCCTTGAAACTGTCCAGAGCCTCGGGGTGAATGCGAGTGCAACGCCAAAAGTAATCGCAACGAATGGAACTGCGAAGAAGTAAAGCGAACCCTTACCAAAGATACCAGAAGGTACTGCGACAAACGTGTAGGCAGTATACAAATCGGCGCCGACAAGGAAGAAAACCAACGCGGTTCCTAGATTTCTACCAGCAAGAGCCCAATCCGCGAGTTGGTTAAGGTTTCCTCTTCGCCAGCGCGCCCCATAAAATCCTAAGAAAACGAATACTGCAAAAAACGCGATGAACACGGGAATTGTCAGTGGATCCAGGTTTAATGTTGAAGAAGCCATTTTAGATCGCTCTCAATTATGATGAATGATTCTCAATCACATGAGCTATTGCTCGAGTTCTCCGGCGTTCTATGAACGAAAACGCAAGATATGGTGGTAGGCAGACAGCCAATAAGAAAATCTGGAATCACCAGAAAAATGGTAGTCCGCCAAGTTCTGGATTCACCCTGTTGTAGAGAGGGAGAGCTATGTTGATTGCGATTGGAATAGCTAACAATAGAAGAAGGACAATCTTGACAGAAGGGGAATTGTTCTCCATAATGTCGCGAAACCCATCCGGTAATTCGTAAGGCTTTCGAAACTTTCTTCAATTTAGGCGTTATTTCTCTGACTATTTGAAGCCGGCTGTAAGCTAATCAAAAAGTAAGTTCTTCCTGGCCTGCACGCGAACTGAGAAAAAAGCGCTTCATCAACGAACCATAGAAAGATTAGATATCGAGCGGCTGGAAAAAGCATGTGAAAGTTTTGACATTCTTAGTGCAAAAAATTCGCCAAAAGAACGCTACAAGCAATATCATCTCACGTTAGTTCCCGTCTAGATCACCCAAAGCGCTTCGAGAGCACTTTTGTCCGAAATCTAAGGACGGGACTGCGGGATCTCTGTCGCGGTGGAGAGCGTTGCCTTGACGTGGGCCCGTTTTAGCAAGGCAGGCGAAGGACAAGGTACATCGATAGTTCCCGCGAGCATGAACATTACAGAGAATATTGTCTGATATATACGCATGAATGCATAGGGAACATTCGTCTCTGGATCTACTGATAACAATTTGTCAATTGCAGCCTCTTCGCCCATCAGGGTGGCGCTCCCCTCTATCACAAACTTTGCGATAGCGGGTTCGGTGTCCATGTTCATCTTAAAGTCTAACACACAAGAGTTTGTAGACCTCGCACCTTCCTCCAAGTTTGCACCAAACTCAAAGATGACCGGAGTGTTGAGATTTGCCTTCTCATCAAGCTTTTGCACAACGATGTTCCGAATTTTTGTCACCACTTCAGCGGATTGCTTATCTGTCATTTTTGGGGATCCTGACTATGATGTTCTCAACTGCGCTCAGTAATTCGAAGTTCACAGCCGCGTATTGATGATTGCGACGGCTATTGTGAAATAAAGAATTGTGGATTTCGGATACCGACGACGAGTCCATGATCTTCTGTGTTGCTTGGAACCATCGCATCAGCAACAGGTTGGATGGGATGATTTTTTGGGTGTTTTTCAAGACTGAAGAGATCGAAAAACAAATTTCTGATCCTTATGTGCTTCTTTACAAATGGAGAAAATCGTTTAACACACGACCTGCAGCTGAATCCAGTACTTGAAAATAGTCGAAACAATCCATGCCCTAACTATCTACGCGTATTGATCATTGCGAGAATTCTCAAATTGCGCGACTTTCTTACCTGTTTTATGAAGAATGAATATTTTGAGGAATAGCAAAGGAATGAGCGCGGTTATTCCGGGAAAA
>JBOGRL010000226.1:0-9521 GCA_050749505.1 Nitrososphaerales archaeon | reverse complement strand
AGCCAGAGGCAGATCCGATCAACACTTTTTTCAAGCTAACTCGACTTCAATTCATCCCGCTCATAATTCTTCCGACAGTAGTGGGTGCTTCTCTCGCATTCAGATATCATCACGTTTTAAACACGCTCTATTTGGTTTTCACCCTAGCCGGTGTAATACTACTGCACCTGGGCGCTAATGCCATCGATGACTGTTACGATTATCAAAATGGGGTCGACCAGATCGCCGACTCTACATTTCCAAAGGACTTTGGCGGATGGAAGCCCATTCCACGTGGTCTAATTTCCCTAAGGGCAGCCAAGACTTTGTCTTATTCACTCTTAGTCGGGAGTCTAAGCTTTGCTGCATACTTTACGGTCGCAGTCGGCCCGTGGTCCTTTATTTTGGGCGCCTCGGGCGTTATACTGGCCATAATCTATACGGCACCCCCGCTAAAACTAGACTATAGAGGTTACGGTCTGGGTGAGCTCGCGATTTTTTTCGCATTTGGGCCCATTCCAGTGGTCGGTTCCTTTTATATCCAGACTGGGCTATTATCAATGTCTGCTTTTTTGGTCTCCGTCCCCATCGGTATACTGACGGTGACAATATTGATCGACCACGATCTGATATTTTACGAAGTATATTCAGCGGCGAAAAAATTGAGCCTTGGCACTGTTCTCGGCAGAGGGGGGTCACTGAAGGCGTCGCTTTCAATGACAATATTTTCGTACATGTTGGTGTTTGTTCTAGTGGGATCTCATGTATTGCCAGTGCTTAGCTTGCTTGCGCCAGCGGTCTCTGCTCTAGTTCTTCTCAGGACGATAGGCATTTTCAAAAAATTGAACGTGCCGCCTCCGATGTATATCCCGTTTACTGTTAACGGGCTGTTTGCAAACTGGTGCTTCAGCTTGGTACTTGCCATCACGACACTGATTTAAGGGATAAAAGTTTCGGGCTAGGAAGCACTGTCCCAGATCTCTTGCAACCCGCGCGGTAAGGAGCGGGATATCTCCATTGTTTGAACTGTCGACAAGATTGTCTTCAGGGAAGAAAAGACTTCTCTTGCGGCGATGAATGCTTCCTCCATCGTCTGAAACCTTCCCTGTTTCTTGATAGGAATCAAAAAATCGCACATGTCAAAGTATTGGCTTGTTCCGGTTTGTTCTACAGCAGTCCAAATGCTTCTGATTCCAGAAGGCAATCTCTTCTTGAGCTGCTTTTTCTGATCTTGCGAAAGTCGTTTGCTCATCAAGTAGAGAGTGATTCTCGCGATCCTCTCAGCCCTCTCAGGATTATCAAGCTCCAGTTTTTGGTCAACCTCTCTGACAAACCGTTTTTTCGATACACATTCTTTTTCAGACAAGCCCCCCTGAGAGTTTCTTTCCAAGACTTCCGACTTGCTGTCATTCAATGTCACGACCCTATTTCCGATCTGGGCTATTGAAGAGTAAGGAAAGACTAGTCGTCTGACCCTTTTCTTGCCGCGAATAACAACAAATCCATCATCGTTTACGGCGCGTATCCTCCCGGCGGTTATTCCGTCTCCGAACCTGACTTCGCTCCCCAATCTGGGGATCTTTTGCTGCTCTGTTTTCTCAGGAATAGGCAACTTCATTCACCAATTTTTCGTGTTGGTCAATAATCTTGTGACATATAACTCTAGATTAATAATACTAGAAGGAGAATGCGGATGTAGAATTGGATTTTAGGTCGCAATTTAGGCGATTCTGCCACAGCTACGATAAATTATTTTTCTATTCAATTTATCTTAATGCAAAACCTGTTCGGTTCCTAGTGAACACTGGCCCGTGTCGAGGGCGCGAATATACGTCACAGGCCAGGAATGTACATCATTTGAGGAAATATTCGAACTCCAATGTTTCTACGCCTTTACAAGCAAATAGTCCACTCTTACGCCAACAGAGAAAAGCTGAAAGCAGCTATAGCTTTTTTCATTAGGTGCTGCTGTTGTCATTTTCCTCCCAGTTCATGCCAATGAATCAATGCAACAAAGTGTCTGAACCCCTAAAGTGCACAGTTTCTTCAAGGAAGGAGTGGTATCCTTATCGATGACGAAAAGAGCATATTGCCTTTTTCCCTAGTTATCGCTCCATGCACGCAGCCATTTTTTTGAGGGCGATCTTCAAGGGTGCGATGTTCAATCATATGATCATTTTCGTCAGTAAAATCCACGACTTCCTCTTCGGGATAGTTTTCGACCACTGGAAACAATATCCACTTGTTTGAAAATCATGCAATCTGAAATTTCGCGCTGCTTAAATCATTCTCTCTCTTAGCAATGAGGAGAAAACTATGAGTGCGCCCGTTTCAATAACTCGTGCCTGGAATTATGCTGAGAAAAACAACAACAAATTTGTTAACGAATTGAAGCTCCTGGTCAGCCAGCCGAGCATTTCTGCTCAAAACGCAGACTTGGGAGAATGTGCAGAACTGGTAAGGGAGAAAATGGGGCGACTCGGAATCAAGACCCGAGCGATCAAGATTCCTGGCGCTCCGGATCTCGTCTACGATGAACTTGGAGGGCAAGAGGGGGCTAAGACCCTAATAATTTACAATCATTACGATGTTCAGCCTGCAGACCCGATTGACGAATGGGAAAGCGACCCCTTCAAACCGATGATAAGGGACGGTCGAATCTACGGTAGAGGAGTTGGAGATGACAAGGGAGAGCTGGCGGCGAGGTTCAGTGCGGTCGAATCTCTAATGAATACCGCAGGTTCGATCAAACCAAACCTCAAGTGGATTGTCGAAGGCGAGGAAGAAATCGGGAGTCCTCACCTACACAGTTTCATTATCAAAAACAAGAGCATGCTACGGGGGGACGGCTGTCTATGGGAAGAGGGCAACCGTTCAGCGGCGGGAACATCCGAGATTCATCTTGGCGTCAAAGGTCTGCTATATGTAGAATTCAGACTTCGAGTTGGAGAGAAAGACCAGCACTCGGTGTACGGCCCGATCGCTCCCAACCCTGCATGGCGACTGACAAATATGCTGAACACGATCAAGGATGAAAATAACAAGATTCTGATCGAGGGGTTTTTCGACAAAGTGGTAGCAAGACCAACTCGCGCTGAACGCAGATTCTTGAAGAGAAACGAATTCTCAGCTGAGGGTTTGAGAAAAGCTCTTCAAATCGACTACCTCCTAAAAGAGCGGAACGATTTCGACACTGCAGTTAAGTTGCTCTACAGTCCGAGCGCCAACATAGCGGGCTTTGGCTCGGGTTACTTAGGGCAGGGCTCAAAGACGATAGTTCCGAAAGAAGCCTTTGTAAAAATGGATTTTAGGCTAGTAGCCAATATGCGGGCTGATGACATACTGGCAAAACTTCGCAAGCATCTGAAGAGGCACGGATTCAACGATATCGAGTTGATTGTGCACTCCAAGGAAGATCCAGCAAAGGCCCCTCTTGAAAGCTATATTGCACAGGTTGCGATAAAATGCTCTAAAATGGCAGAGGGCAAGTACCCGAATGTATGGCCCACAGTTGCGGGAACCGGGCCGCTGAATCTATTTACAAATGTGCTCGGAGTTCCGACTGCGATGGGGCTGGGAGTTAACTATGCCGGCGCGGGTTTTCACGCAGCTAATGAACACGTCGTGCTGGATTACTACGCACGGGGGATCAGACAGTTAATTTGTCTCTTCTCATTGTTTTGAATCTGAAGCTAGGACATTGCCTGTCGTATCTCTTCGTTATACTGCATACTCGCAGAAACTAGACAGCTATGCTCTGCTAGGTGGAGAGTGCATAGAAAGGAACCGCACGCACAATAGAAGCTCGCAAGTTCCTTGGAACCTTCACATCTAAAGCAGAATATCGTTCTACCCACGATTCTGATCTGCTGCCTCACCTTCGGTTCCATTTCCTGAAACAAATCACGTTCAGCCTCCAGCCCTTTGTTCTGGGGCGGTTGGCTCGTTGGGTTCAAGGTTTTTTCTTACTTCATCGGACATTATCAAAGAAATTTCACCCAAGGAGTCAAATTGCTGAGGCCTCTGGCTCAGGTTCTGTTAACAAAACAGAAAGATAGATAGCCGCCTAGATGGTTATTTTCGCCAAGAACATTGCGATTTGTCGCCCAGAGTTAGAAGGAGACAGTCAGATGACGAACTAATCTCTCAGACCGCGGAGATTCGCGATCCAGTCCACGGCTATATATATTCGACGGAGCTAGAGCGCGAGTTAATAGATACTCCCACCTTTCAAAGGCTACGAAGGATAAGGCAGCTCGCGGGTTGCCATTTGGTCTACCCCGGCGGCCAGCATTCGCGATTCGAACATGTCATTGGTTGTATGTTCTTGGCTGGTAGAGTTGGTGACGTGCTTGCTGAGAGGATCGGACTGAACAGAGATGCTGTTTCGAGGTTGCGCGTTGCCGCGCTTTTGCACGATGTCGGGCACGGGCCCTTCAGCCACATGTTTGAGGAAGTCATGGCGGACAAGACACCGTTTACTCATGAGGACATGACGAGACGGATAATTCGCGAAACAGAAATCGGTGACATTCTGGAAAGTCATGGATTTTCAAAAGCTGGAATTAGTGAACTTGCAATCGGAAAATCGTCCAGAGAAAATAGGTACATGAACGACGTAATCGGTGGAGGACTCTCTGTAGATATAATGGACTATTTGCTCAGAGATTCGTACTTCACGGGTGTCGAGTACGGAAAAGTGGATGTTCATAGAATCATAAATTCTTTCGAAGTCGTGAGGAACAAGCTTTCGATAGCTCAAGCGGCTCTGTTTGCATTTGAAGCGTTGATGATCGCAAGATACGAAATGTTCCGGGCCGTTTACTTTCATCGAACTGTCAGAGCGGCTGAGCTGATGATTATCAAGTCGATGGCTCTCGCAGACAAAGCTCTACACCTTACCGACCTTTCTTCTCTGGAAGACTATCTCTCCCTGACTGATGAAGTCACTCTGCACAGAATCACCACGATTGATGCAGGATCGGATAAAGATCTCAAGCTGGCAAAATCGCTGGCCCTTGCTTATCAAGGAAGAAAACTGCTGAAATGCGTCTTTGAGAAAACAGTACAGGGTCGCGACAAATTTCTGACTTCCATTTTCAATCAGAAAAGCTTTCGAGAGCAACTCGCTCTCCAGATCGCGCAAACTGCAAAAGTAGACCAAAACGAGATCTATGTTGATGTTCCAACAACACCATCCATGCCGATTTCCTCAACGCGAGAATCCTTCAGAGGAATAACCATCGTGAACAGGAGAGACAGCGGCTCCCCAACCTCGTATGAGATGAGCCTGGATCAGATGCCGCTGATTAGTACGATTGCGGGTTTTATGGACGTGCTGAGGGTCTACACGACAGATGGCAATAGGTTCAAAGTGCAGAAAGCAACTGAGTCCATATTTGAGGGGGAACGGTTTGAGACAAGAGTATCAATGTAGGGCAGAGTCATGACAACTCAAATCAACACCGCAATGCTTTTCAAGCGTGCGGAAACGCTCTGAGCAAAGAAGTGTTCGCTTTTTGCCGAGTCATCAAGTAACCGTCAAACGAGCATGGCCCCTTGCGGCACTCTCCATGGCTCTTTTCATAACAGCGGTGTTCACTTCGGAGATTGAGAAAGTTGGGCTATACTTTACGCTTGCACTCGTGGTGGTCGGAGGCTTTGCAATGCTGACCTCAGCAATTATCAGAGAAAGAAACCTGCAACCTGCGGCTCCAGTGACTTCTCAGGAGCCTGCCGACGAAGTACTTGCCTAGCTCAGGGCATCAATTAATTTCCTGAATTCCTTCAAACTTATTCCGGTAAATTCAGGAAAACTGTCCATGACCTTTTTGGCTTTTCTCGCAGATACTCGACTTTTGTCCGATTTTAGCTTTTCAAGCATGCCGGTCAAAATCATCGCGGCTTGGACTCTTTCTTCGCTTCCGAGCTTGCTCGAAAGATGAGCGAAGATCCTGGCGTCAGGCCCATCAAGATATACAATGGCCCTGTCTTGCACATCGGACTTGAGAGAAATATCTAGCAAATCAGAGCGATTGAGAACTGGATCAGATATATATCTAGCGGCAATACTCAAGCGAAATACAATCCGCATTATTTTTTGCTATTTTGTAATGGTTTCCGCACCTGTCATTGACCTGAGCATTGAAATCAGGTCTTCGAAGGATTTACCTTCGCCGTCAACGCCCAGCCGCTTTGCCAGTGCTTGGCAAATTTTGGTTTCAACTACATAGGCTGCCCCTCCGAACATCTTTGACAGTGCTGCGCGCAAAAACTCTGGATTCGCCGCAACAGACTGAATTTCAACCGAATGTTCCAGTTCGAGAATGTAGACTAGTGATTCAACTATAGACCCAGGACCAAAATGACCAAGGCCGGCGAGCACGGCTTTCGCAACCTCTTCATCGACAAGAGAAGGATTGCGCGAATCGGGTCGACTCGATTCTTTTTCAGGAGACAGTGTCTTCGACTGTTTCTTGGTAGTACTCTGCAAAAAGAATCAAACTCGTCCCTGGAATTCTTTCCTACCAGTTCTTCAAGTGAGGTCTCAATTTGCTGCGATCGGAATCCTTGCCCGTTCTGGTGAGGTTCTGTAGAAGTATAGAGCTGTGTAGATTGCCATTACTCCAAAGAATCCAGTCAATATAATCAAGCAAAGCTGAACCTCCGCAACATATCTGATCTGGTAGAAATCGGACACAAGACCCAACAACGGAGAAAGAAGCAGAAAGGCAAACGCAAGCGCCATCATTCTGAAAACAGTTTTGGGCTTGCTCAAGGCTACGATCTGTGCGTCTTTCGTGAGCTGAAGCAACTTGGCGGAGTATAACATTGCCGCTAATAGAAAGACCACAGAAACAGTTTCGAGCGAAGCATCAATTGCATTCATAGATTCCTTTGCGACCTCTTGGAGCTATTGTTGCGTTTCATCTGGTTACATGCGCCAAGATTACTCTTGATAACATCGGAAAATAAGAGCTTGTGGATTCCAGATCCAGCTCTGCAAATCAGCTACGTGAGTGCAAAGCTTGCATCTCAGGTTGGATGCCACTTTTTTGGGCCTTGAGATTGCAATTTTTCGGCCTTTCGAGGTTGACTGAGAAAGTTTCAATATGACCCTGTGTTAAAAGGGAAATAGGATTCGGCATGGAGAAGCACATCAAAGTTTCCACCCAAGGGAGACTGACTATCCCAAAACAGATTAGGGATTTGATGAGAATTTCGGATGGACAACCGATCGTCATAAGGACAAATTCAGCAAGAAGAGAAGTTGTGCTTGAATTGCAACCTACGATTGCCGATTTCTGACCGAGACTGAAAGCCAAATCGCAGCCATTAAATGCACGAGTGCGAACTATCTATTCAAAGGATCTGGTTTTGGAAAAAATTGGAAAGCAAACTTGCGGTCGAGCCTTCGCGTAGATCAAAGATTCTCGGCCTGTCCGGGATCAGGGAGATATTTGAAAAAGCCCAAAAAATTCCAGATGTGATCAGGCTCGAGTTTGGAGAGCCTGATTTTGATACTCCTGAAAATATCAAAGCGGCCGCGATAGAGGCGATAAGGAATGGAAAGACCAAATATTCATCGAGTTCCGGAATAACAGAACTGAGATACGCTATTGCTGCAAAAATGAAACGCGAAAATGGGGTCGATTATGATCCTGCGCGCGAAGTGGTAGTTTCGGCTGGCGCGACAGCTGCAATAAACTTGGCACTACTTGCAACTCTTGATGCCGGCGATGAAATTTTGGTCCCTGATCCTGGTTGGGCAACTTACGTCCACGCGGTCAACATTGCAGGGGCGAAACCTGTACCTTATGCTCTGCGCGAGTCTGCTGGTTACGCACTGGAACTTGAAAATCTCGAAACGCTCGTAACGCCGAAGACAAAAGCCATGCTTCTCAACACGCCGAGCAATCCCATGGGATCGATCCTCTCTAGAAAGAACTTGAAGGAAGTCTCGAACTTTGCGATTGAGCACGGCCTTTTCGTCCTTTCCGATGAGGTGTACGAAAAGTTCCTCTACCAAGACAGAGAATCTATCGGCAGAAACGAACACGTGAGCATTGCGAGCATGGACGAGATGAAAGATCTAACAGTGACTATCAACGCGTTTTCAAAGACTTATGCCATGACAGGCTGGCGAATCGGGTACGCCGCAGCCTCTGAACCCATTGCGTCCGCGATGACAAAGATAAATGCTGCGGCAAGTTCATGCGTCTCAACGATCAACCAGTACGCTGCGCTCGAAGCACTGAATGGACCACAGGACTCTGTTACCAACATGATATCTGCTTTCGCGAAACGAAGGGAAATTTTAGTCGGGGGATTGAACGAATTCCAGGGTTTCAAGTGTTCGATGCCAAATGGCGCATTCTATGCATTTCCAAATATCAAACAGACAGGTTTCAGTTCTTACCAGCTCGCGATGAAGATAATTGAGGAAGCACACGTCGCTGTCGTTCCCGGATCTGCTTTTGGAAAGGAAGGAGAAGGCTACCTCAGAGTAGCGTACGCTAATTCTGTCGAGAATATTCAGGAAGCGCTCAAGCGGATGAAAAAAGCCCTCAAGTAGCAGATTTTTTAGCTTCCAACCGCCCTTGTGACGTGCACTCCCTTGATCAACATCGCTGGCGCAAGAGTGGGGATGCTAACTTCCCACCAGCGTATCCACTCTCTATCCTTCGATATTCTCTCAATATTCATTAGTTGCCTTGGAATAGAATCGCTGACACGAAGCCCTGCCACAGGTTCCGTTATTTCTCCAGCTTCGATTTTGAATGCGGCGTCCCTTGGAACTGTGGAATAATCGCCTGTTCTCATGTTCTGATATCTGGTGTACCAGTTGTTAGTTATGAAGACCCCTTGCTTTGTCTCCCGGACAATTTCTTCAAGTGGGGCATCACCTTGAGAGAATACAATCGTTCTGGGGTGAGGTGCAGTTATACCCGCACTTCCAGTCGACTTCGTTCCAAACTTTTTCGCGGTAGTGTTGTTGTGCAGCATTGTAACAAAGTTTCCATTCGATACGATTGGAATTGTCTGCGTTGGAGTCCCCTCGTCGTCGAAGATCCGTCCCCCGAGACCGTGATTGAAAACGCCATAGTCTTGAATGCTCAAAGCACTGGTAGCAACCTGCTTTCCAAGTTTGTCCGTGAGAAATGAGTTACCCGATTCTATTGAAAAAGCCGAGGCATTTGCCGCCACCGGGATGATATTTGCGATGACTGTTGAAGAGAAGATAACATCATAGACTCCTTCCGGAATCTGCTTCGGGTTGAGCGATTTCTTTGCGTACTCGCCGGCTCTTTCCCCTGCGAGCTCCGGCTCAAAGTCTGACAGATAAGAACAGCAAGACAGGCCATGACCGGAACTGTTGTCATCGGAAAACGCCCTCACATTCAGGAGCATCTGGGATTGCTTATCATTCCCGCTTGCACCAGCTGAAGTGAGTATGTATAGGTCAGTGCACTCTGTGTTGAGAGAGCCGCTAGCCCTAAGCGCTCCAGTCTGGACTGCCCGATCAATCGACTGTTTTACGA
>JBOGRL010000225.1:0-8867 GCA_050749505.1 Nitrososphaerales archaeon | reverse complement strand
AAGCAATTCAGGAGGGAATGGGAAGAGCTTACCGGTTGTGTCGTCGAAGACAAATCCTGAGGGATGGCATTTTTCAGTTAGTTTCAGCCCAAAAGAATCGTGTAGCCAGGTGCTCAGTTTTGATCGCATCTCGCAAGGATTTACATTACTCAAGCCTCAAGAAACTTGAGAGCTAACTGGTTGAATTCGTCACTCCGCTCTATTTGAGCGCAGTGTTTCGCGCGCGGGAATATGTGAATCTCAGAATCCTTGATCTTTTCATGGATACCCTTGACGACGTCAGTCGAGGCGAGCTCATCGAACTCTCCGCCGACCAGCAACACCTTGTTTCTTATTGCGCCGTAATCTGTGGCCGCGGCGACTCCCTTGAACGGTTTCTCATTACCAGGAGGGCCGAACCTCGCCGCCGCCACCGCTTCCCACGCGCCTGGTTGGGTTGTGGCATTGTACCTCATCGATAGGTACGGGTCATTGTGCCACTTTTCGTCGTAGAAGAAAATCTTCAATAGGTTTCTCATGTTTTCCCTGTCTGGAACATAGGCAGTCGTCATTCTTCTCACTTCTGCGTTCGAACCGTAGCCCGGAGACACAACAATAATCTTTTCCATCTTGAACATGTCGGAGTGCTGCGCGGCCAGACCTAGAAGCAGATTTGCTCCCCAAGAGTTTCCTGCGAAATGCGACCTTTCCAATCCGAGCACATTCAACCATTGGCGAAGATGGCGCATCCTGAAACCATTTGGATCCTCAAAGTTGAACACTTTCTCTGTCTTGCCGAATCCTGTCACGTCCGGGCAATAGACATGGAATCTTGAGGCGAGCGCATCTATGTTGAGACTCCAGCTGAATTCGGCACTCCCACCAAACCCACCATCGTGAATCATTATCAGAGTTTCTTTGGCAGAGTCTCCAGCCTCAAGATAGTGAGTCCTCAATCCATTAATCCAAATGTAGTTACTGCGGTAGGTCATTTCCTTCATACCTGCTAATTCTCTTGTGCGCTTATTCTGGTTTTGGGCGAGATTTGATTTTTTGTCGTTCGGCCCTCGACGCCTGCTCTCTTCCGAGAGGCAAAAACCGCGCTGTTAAATTTCGGTTGCAAAGCTAGAGTCGCCTCGGGTGTGAGTCGGCTACCAATTCCTGTCTGATTCGCGTATCGTGAGTTCTGTCTGTTCTGTCACGCGCACTTCTCCTTCAGGTTTCGTCGAAAGGACTTCGTAGTTGACATCTAGCCCTTCGCTCGGATCCATATCATATACTGATCTGAAGCCAACCTTTCCGATGTGACCCTTCGTGACGACTCTTCCGAGGAGCGCTTCGTACTTGACTCTCCTAGTTATCGAAGAGAGATGCTGTAGTTTTCGCACCTCCCATTTCTGTACGGACTTGGTTCTTTCGCGGAGGCTTTCCTCGTTTTCCCCTTTCTTTCCCTTTGCCCACTCCGGGTCGCCCCACTCAAACCTGTATGTTAGATCCAAAAGCTCCCAATTGATCTTGCTCAATTCGATGCTCACTTCTTTGGCTTCGGAGACGGACATTCCAAAAAACCAATCACAAAGACAATTTCGCTGGCTATTTACATTTTCTTAGAATCCGGCTGGCGGCGCAACGCCGCCTTCACTAGGCATGCTTTGTTTTGATTTCAACACGGAAATGATGAATGATCTCTAGTGCTGTGGCCAGATAGGTCGTCGGTATTGTCAAGTGAAATGCGAGCACGATCCGGCGGAGAAAACGTCACAACAACCTTTGTAGACGCGGCACTAGACATATCTCAGGACGTTAGCTAAAAGCCGTGGAAGAATGTGGCGAAGAAGTGCGCGGTCTTCTTCGGTCAACATGCGCAATCCGCGGAGGCATAAGACGAACACTACCGCCGCCGTCAGGGAATACGGGATGATCGTGAGAAGGCTTTCGGAGAAAAAGAAAGATAGACTCCACACCACAAGAAAGGGGATCGAGGAGCAAACCAGAGCGCGCAGATAGAATCTTAGTGGTCCCAGTTTAGTGATGAATTTGCGCGCCAGATAAATTGAAATTGTCATCCCAAATACCGGCGTCGCAGCTCTTGCAATGGCCGCGCCCATAATACCCAGAAGCGGAACGGCCGTCGCCGAGATTCCGAACTCCACGAGCGTTGTCAGGGCGGTTATCAACAATACTTGCTTTGTGCTGCCGACAGCCTGAAGGAGAGAGAATATCAAAGTCTGGATAGCAAGAAAAACGTAGAAAAATGAAATGAGCTCCAAGGATTCCGAGCCGCCTAGGTAACTGCCTCCGCCTGAAAATAGTTCGAGTAATTGCCGCGGAATCGCCGCCACAATGAAAGATGCAGGCAAAATAGCAAGCATCACGAACCTCAAAGCAAGTCTAAATCCGATGGATAGATCTGAGGTATCGTGCGCGCTAGACATCTCAGGCAGGAAAGCAGTGATGAGCGGCGTGATCAAGATAAACGTGAGAACGCTAGAGATTGTCACTGCGGTATTGTATACTCCGAGCGACGCTGGACTCAGGTAACCGCCTACGACAAGGAGGTCCGAGTTGGATGTCACGATGGTCAAGAGCCCTGAGAGACCGAGAGGGAGGCAGTACTTCAGAACTTGAGAATATCCGAGGAGGCCCTGTTTTGGATCCTGGTTCTTCCGTACAAAATCGCGTGAGACTATCCTTCCGATCCATATAGAAATTATCACAGAGTAAATTATCCACCCAACAATCGCTGTCAAGACATTTTGATACAGAAGGAGCGCAAGCGTAGAAAGACCAACCATCGCAAGCCTAGTAACGAAAAGTATCTTGGCAAGGGAGGCGTACCTCTTCATACCCTGCAAGATGCCCTGCAACACCAAGGAAATTGAACCTGAAAAAAGCCATAATCCGCTAAGTGCAAAAACGAAAGTCCACCTGGTACTCTTTGCAAAATAAATCGAAAGAGGAGCCGCGATTAGCTCGAATCCTATTGTCACCGCGCCTGCGATAATTACCGAGAGAACTATGATCCTCTTTGTCATCATCCACGATCCTGCCTGATCGTTCGTTCCGAGCAATGAAAGATAGCGCGCAGAGGCGTACTGCAGTCCAAGAGTTGACAGTGCCGTCGCAATCCCAACCGTGATCGAAGCTGCGCTGTACACCCCGTACTCCGTATTGGGTAGGAGCCTCAGGAGCGCTCCCAGGAAAATGAACCCCAGTGTGCTCGTCCCGAGGTTTTGGACCGTTAGAGAAGTTATTCCTCGGGCGATGTTTGGGCCGCGCATTTCTGGCACGCGCAAGCTAGTTTGTTGGTCTGTTTCTGCGGACATCGGTTTTGATCCACGGCTGAATATTCGCTAGGAAAGAACGGGAGCTTCTTAGCTCACCGCTGGCTGGTTCACCTTGGTTTCCCCAAGGATGTTCAGAATGGTCTTGTAGTGCTCCCCTGAAGATGAAGAGATTAGGTACTGATCTCGAACAACTCTCGAAGCAAAGTTGCGTAGGAATTCGTTTTCCTTTGCACTCAGAGCGGTCAGATCAAGGCCTGTGAAGAATGATAGTGCGAGCACGTACGGGTTTGCTTTCCATCCGAATTCGTAATCCTGGATGGCCTTTATCCGCATCACGGTCTCAAGAGGGCTAAGGCTCTGCACGGAATCTAGGCCATTCTGAATAATCGCGAGCTTTGTAATTTTCGCAGATCTGCAAATCTTGAACAGTCTATCGGGATAGATCTTGATTCCGCCCGGCGCGAATCGAGTCGAAAGGAGCTTTGATTTCAGATCGTTGAAGAAAAGCCCCAAACTTTGCTTTCTGGTGAGCTCGAGGCCAAATCGTACTGCGCTGGATCTCGAGACCAGCGAGCTGCAGGGTAGACCAAAGCAGTTCCCTTCCGAATCGAGTATAGCAAATTCGTCTGTGAGAAATTCCGCCTGATCCTTTGACAACATCCATGAAGTGGTTGTTTTTCCTGTATTCCCAAAGGCTGGGAATATGATCCCGTCTTCATTCAGCTTGATAGCCGCTGCATGGAGCATATACATCCCTCTGCGAATCAAGTAAATTACAAGCAAGCTCCTGAAAACATCGATGAGCTCCCAGCCTTCCGCCACGACATTTGAAAAAGTGAGATACCTTTTGTTGAACGTGAACTCGAAGCCCGCTTTAGCGAACTCGAGCTTTGCGCATACCGGTTTGAACCACGGATACAGGAATTCTATTGTTTCGCTCTGCGGCTCATGGAAGAGCATCAGGTTGACCCTCTCCCTGCCGCTAGTAGAAACTTTCAGAGTGTCGTCCAGAATTACGCGAAAAGCAAGAGGTCTGCTTCTGCTATTCTCCTGAGATTCTCCGTCTCTTGAAGAGTCCTGCGACTCTCTGAAAGAGTGGAACATTCCTTCAAAGTACGGGATGTTCGTTTCAAGAGAGAAAACCTGATTGAAGTTGTATCTAAAGTCTTTTTCTTCTTTCATACATTTGCACCCATGATAGTGAACATCAGGAAAGATAGAACCACGGTTCCAAAGAGAATCAAAGATCCGCTCCTGATGATCGGCAGATGGCTCGTGATTCGCTCTCCAAAAATCAAATACCCGACCGCCACCAAAGCACCTATGGCAGTTGTGACTGTGTAGACATCGATGCCGTGCCTTGCGCCTTCAATAGCAGGAACCAAGTCCAGCCGTGGATTGCCAAACAGTATGTAACCGGAACCCTGCGTAAAAGTTAAGATGAGGAATGCAATCATGGTTCCGAATACGAACATGTAGGGACCAAACGCAAACTTGCCGGATACGATTGCGTAGATGAGGCCTAGCGGAACGAGAAACAGCCACCACTGCGGCTCCTGACCCGCAAACAAGAGGAATATCACGAAAGATAGAAAAGTGAAGGCAATTGTGTTCTCTAGGTCAAATTTCCTTCTTATGATGTATGCGATTCCTACAATGAGCAAGAGCACTATTAGTGGATGGTAGGAAGATACGCCTGAAAAATTCGAGAATATCGTGTAGGGGGTGTGGGGGTTTGAAAACAGTAGCGCAGAGGATTGGCCTATGGACCCCGAAAAAATCAAGTAAATTACATGCCACTCCGGCGGATACACAAGCAAGAGAGCAAGAGGGCTTGCAAGGATCAGAGCCCTGACTATCTGTCTTGAGACCAGAGCTTTTGCCAGAAGAAATACAAAAGTAATCAGTCCCACTATCTCAGTCAGAGCAGAGATCGCAAACGCGAGCGTAACCTTGAACTCTTGCCTAATTCCCACATCTTCTCTAGACATGAAGAGGAATCCAAGGATAACGAAGGAAATCGTTCCGGCCTCATATTGCCCCCAAACTGATGAGATGTAGATGGCCAGCGGATTGAGAAAATAGAAGAGAGCGAGAACTTTGCCTCTGGCGCCAGAGTCAAACCTCAGGATGAGGTAGCAAACAAACAGATCAGCAGCAATCGGGAATCCCTTGAGGAAGATCGACTCGAAGAAGCCTACTTGATGATTGAGGATGAAGAAATCGTGAAACCCCAGTTTCAGGAGGAGTCCATAAAACGAGTACGGGATCCAATATAGGAAAAAAGTAAAGGGAAGAGTCGGGCCGAATGAAGTGCTTGGCGTCGCGTACTCGAACCATCCTCTTGCTGATGTAGCGTAGATGCTCAGGTCAAAGGGTTGATTCCCGACGGGAGCTAGCGCGATTCTGCATCCCAGACCAAGGGCTATCGCGACAATGACATGCCAGACCTTGAATTCGCCGCGCTTTCTGTAATGATTATAAATTGCAAGTGCCGTCCCGACAGGTATCGCGAAAAGGAACAAGACCAGGTAAAAGTACCACCAGCTTTCTCCTGCAGTACTCGCAACCATCGAGGATGAGTTTTGCACCGGCGAATAAACAAAGGAGACGCTTTGAAGCTGCACATTACTTAGGACTCCGCCTAAGGCAACGACCACCAGTGAGTAGTTTCCCGGACGGGGTAGCGTGTCGGGAAGGACTGTCAGGCTGCCCTTGGGGTATAGCGAGTACTGGTAAGTTGACGTGTCCGGACTGTAATGATAGACAGTTCCAGTTAGAGTGGAGGTCCCGTTAAACTGATAGATTTCATAGCTCGCGCCCGCTGATGCTGAAACCTTGAGTTCAAGGTCGATCTTATTCAAAACCCATGATGAAGCGTTTATCGGAAAGTCGCTGAATGTGAAATACATGGAGTGGTAAGATCCTCCTGACTGGGGAGAGGTTACCATGCTGTAATTGAGGAATTCCAGCTGCTGAATCGCAAGAGAGAATGGCGTGTTCGACGGGGACGCAGCTCTTTCAACGTAAATCTGCATTTTAGTAATGTTTTGAGCTGTTGATCCCGTGTTCAGTTTGGAGAGAAGTTGAACGTTTATCTGAATGTTTTCAATTTGGCCAGTGCCTTTCCTGTGATCTAGAACGTCTCCATTGCTCCAAAGGGATAACGTCTTGTTGCCCGCGGTAGAGAAGAACTTTATCCCGTATCCAATCCCTTGAGTAACTTGGATTGCAACAAACAAGATCGGATGCTGCATGAGGTTGACAGAAAGCTGCCTTGAGATCATAACCGACGATGCGCGCGAATCTGGCTTGAAACTCCCCGACAGGGTTGTAATGCTTGAAGATCCAACCTGAACGCTCGCTGCGGGGAGTGAAGTCGAACCCAAAGTCCAGTTTGACTGTCTATCAAAGTAGTTGACTGCCGATACGCTGGTGGCCTCGGCATAGGTCTGTACGAGGTATTGTTGACCGTTCAATATGTGAATGGTCTCGTGAGGAACCGTCCCGGGCAAAATGACGGTCAAAAGGAACCCGATCAACACCAAGCAGACGATCAATTTCTTCCACAGAGGCGCGCGCCTGAAGCTAAGAAGAGCATTCTTAAGCGATCTCAGTTCCATCCTTCCAACTCCGCCCAGAGGTTCATCGATTGCTCCTTAGAGCATAAGCTCCGTATCGAATCGTAGGCCTTTCTGCCCATCGCGCATGCGCGCTCCGGCTCATCTCCAAGATGCTTTGCGCGCTCTTGCATCAGGGGGACATCCGTAGGATCGCAAAAATACGAGCTCTCCTGATCTTCAAGGAGTTCTCTTACTCCGCTCCTTGTCGTTAGGATTGTGGGCTTGAGGTGAAGAGCGGCTTCTGCTGGTATGAAGCCAAATCCCTCGAAAAGCGAGGGATGAATGAGAAAACTAGCTTTTGAGTACAAGCTGTGCATTATCGCGTCGTTTGCGCCAAAGAAAATGCGCAGGTCTATGCCCAATTTACACGCGAGTTGCTCGTATTGCTTCCTTAGCAGACCCGACCCGACGATAGCTAGCGTGTAGCTCTGTTTGAGTGGAGACATTGCCCTAATCCCGGCTTCGAAATTCTTGTAGGGGACAAATGCGCCCACCATCATTACAAACTGCCGATCAATATCAAGGGGGACGGTGTTCGCTCTTAGGAGCCCGCTTTCAATTGGAGGATAAACAATCACGGAATCTCGGCCGTAGACATTCTTTATGTACCTCGCTTGGTAGCGACTGTTGCATATTATCTTTCGGTATCTCGCGACCGTTTGGAGATCAATAATGCGCAATATTCTCTTGGAGATTGGAAATAGAGCTATCCCGAGACCACCCAAGCATCTTCCGTAAAACGCCTTCGTCGTGGATTCAAATGTCGTGCTTACATCCCTGTAGTCCTCCCCGTGAAGCAGCTCTGAATAAGCAGGTTCGAAAATGCTGCCGGAGTACCAGGCCGTTTTGGCAGATAGGCGCCTCACAATTCGGTATGTTAGAATGGGTTCTGCATGGTGATGGATGAGAATCCGATCATATTCGTCAAGATCATTAACGAGAGTGATCGCCTCGGGCTCTGCGAGCCCTCTCGGGAGCGGTTTCACTACAATCTTGCTCAGCTCCTGCCTTGCCCAAAGATGTTTTTCTGCGAAATCAGCAAAGAGATCCACATCCTTTCCGGCTTCCTTGAAATGATTGTAGTGGAGAAGCGCCGCTCGCTCTGCGCCTCCAAAGCGCCCGAATGATTGGATTAGAATTGCTAGCCTAATCGCCATCTTACCTCCAAGAGAGATGGATGAGAGAAATTGTCAGAACGACTACATCAGGACGGGCAAGCAAGAGACGCAAAATTCCCAGCAGACCGTCTCCCGTTGAGAGTGACCGATCCGAAAATTTTCTTCTGGTTCAACTTTTGGCAGCTCATCAATTTGCGAGATCGACATGCGATTTTCCATTTTTTCTTCAGGTCAAAGACTTTGGTGTTGAATTTGAGTGAGATGTTACTGAGTATCCAAAATTGGGGAAAAATCCCTATTAAATACATGATGAAGTTTGCCTCGGCCTCAATTACATCCATTTGCGATATAGCGCAGAGCATCTTACGGATTCCAAAATTGTCCGCATGATCTGATTGAATGCATTAATGGCGATTGTTGAGGAGAGGCAGGAAACGCGGACTCTTGAAGAGGATTATTTTTTTGCTGAAGCACTAGCCTGTGCAGAGATTCGAATCTAGTCTTTCATTGCCATTCTACAAAATTGGCCGGGAAACTCTCCTGAAAAAAGTTCTATGAGTCTTAAGTAGTAACCACGCATTCCGTTAATTCCGGTTGAGATTCAGAATGCAAAGAACGAAACCATCTCGAAAAGATCCGTTGTTCATTCTAGTGTGGGCGATGATTTTCGTCGCGATAATCGAACACAGTCTCCGGCTAAGTCCAAAGAAAGCCTAACGCAAAATTCTTTCGATTAATCCACGATTAAAATATTATGAAAAAACCCTTCTGGGGCCACGAAGAGGAGTGACATTCCAGCAAGTAGCAAAAAGCAGTTGGCACCTTGAAGCATTTTGAATCAAAGGGGTGACTCTAGGACA
>JBOGRL010000224.1:0-3077 GCA_050749505.1 Nitrososphaerales archaeon | reverse complement strand
GGTCAGGAGTACATCGTGACCAAACTGTCTTAAGAAAAAAGAAAGCAATTCACAAATGGAATGTTCGTCATCTATGATAATGACTCTTTTTGAATCTACTTTCGAGCTCCATCTTCCCCGACCAGCGTCGGAAACGGCTCCCTGCCGATCCATTGCAAGCAATTTTGTGCCGAATGTTCTCCCTAAATTCTCTTGTTCAAGATTTACAAATTCTGTATGCTTCTAGGCAGATAGTCATCGTAGTCTCAACCATGTGCTAAGTACCAACTAGTGCAGGTCTTCTGTTTGCCTCCGTACATACTGAATGCAGAGAACTTGCGTTTCTATGGCGAAGAAAGCCGTTGTCAGAATGACGGCATGCCTACGTTTCTTGACGTTTGCCAAGGGTATAAATTGTATCACAACCGACGCTCTACCTAGCTCCAATCTCAGCTGGTATGTCTTGATGGTTACGAGCAAATTCAGTATCTTGAAGCTTCTTTACGTCTAGAAACTCCAAGGAACAAGAATAACAGCATGGTGGAGTGGTCCCGCCATTTTTGATACATTTTTTGCATCTGAAGGTTCATACTTTTCTTCACCGTAACTGACTCTCCTGTCGCTGCTTTTCAGTCCATTCCTCAAAGAACTCGGTTGGAGTCTTGTAGCCCAGCGCGGAATGAATCCTGTTCTGGTTGTAATCTCTGAATGCGTGAGCTATCGCGATCTCGGCTTCCTGGTAATTCCTAAAATCCTGGCACCATAGATACTCCTTCTTCAGCGTTTTATGAAATGATTCCACGTGCCCATTCTGTTCGGGCGTGTTGTAGTAGATGAATTCCAGTTTGATCCCGAGAGCTCGCATCGACTCCCTGAACGCCCTACTCCTGTATTGGGATCCGTTATCGCACCGAAGCGTGAGCTTGCTCGTCTCAACCCGAGGGTGTGCTGCAAGTGCATTATTCACAGACATTATCGCGTTCTCCTTCACTGCAGACGTGTCGAATGAATATCCGAGCCACTCCCTCTGGAAGACGTCCAGCGCGTTGAACAGGTAACACCACCCGTCTACCCCGCACCATACAAAGGTGATATCGCTCTCCCAGAGCTCGTAGGGTCTTGTTGCCCTGACAAACTTTGAAGAGGATCTGATTATCTCGCTCTTTCTTCTTCTTAGCCGGTTCAATCCAGTTGAGCGCGTGGAAGACTCTTCTCACCCTCTTTCGGTCTACCGGAAGATTCAGCTCCTTCCTGAGCATCGCAGCCATTCTCCTTGTTCCATATGTTGGATGTTTGAAGGCGATCGCCTTGACCTTCTCCACCACGAATGGATCTGGCGATATGACTCGCGGGGAAGATTTGTAATAGTAGGTCGAGCTTGACAGACCGGAGTAGCTGAGAGCCCTTCTCAGGCTCACGTCATTGCCCAGCATGAGTTCGACTGCCCTCATCTTTTCCTTGCTCCTTCCAGCATTGCTTTTTTTAAACAATCATTGGCGATCGTGAGCTCTCCTATCAGTTTCTTCAGGCTCTCGTTCTCTGACACAATCTCCTCGCCTGGACCATTCTTCAACGATCCAGCTAGGGCAAGCTTGCCTGCTTCCAGGAACTTTTCCTTCCATCCGTAGAACGCGTTGGGTGTGACATTGTGTTTCCTGCAGAGCTCAGCCACGGAGATGTTCGTGTTCAAGGACTCCATGACTATAGCTATCTTTTGTTCTGCAGTCCATCTGCTCCTGTACGGCATTACTGTTCGGCTCCTCCTCTCTTCCCCAAAAAGCTTGCAGCTTGGGGTGTTTCGGTTCTAGACGGGGCCGCACCAAAACCAAATCTGTCTTTGTCGGCTTCAGCGATGAAAGCTTCTTTACAACTTCTGAATAGAAGCCTTCGATTTCTGATGGAAGCGTTAGATTTTCAACTATCTTTGGTTCCGAGAGCCCAAAATCTTCGAAGACTTTCTTCAGTTCGTTCACTAGGTCTTTTGCCGCATCTGAATCCTTGCTCGACGAGAATAGTAGGATTGAATCAGTTTTTGGATCTCTAAGTAGCATCTTTTTCTTGAAAATCTGTTGAAAATCCATGTTGGCTTTGATGTCCACGTATCCACTCTTGAGAGTAATTCTCACTGGAGAGAAATTCTCAACGACTACCTCAATTGGGTTAGGATCGAGCAGTTGTTCATCAACCAGGGGTTTCAACAAGTCGGACGTCATATAATATCTCGTGTTTGCATCTTTGAGTGATCTGTCATGGACTTTTTCAGATGCTCCAAATCTTTTCAGCATCCTCGGAGTTGGCAGCTCTTCCAATAACTCTGGAACATGTTCGACTTTTCTCCCGTCTTGTGCCATAACCTCAACAACTGGCTGATCTGGATTGACTTCCCTTCCAAATTTCTTGTGAAATTCTAAGGGGTCTGTTGGATCCTTTCCGTCGCCTACTCCTTTATCAAATTTGAATCCAATGAATCGGTACACATTATGATGAGGCTCGTCCCTTTGAGGCTCTTCGTATGTAGAACGAAGGTTGTACGCCTTTCCTCTAAGCGCTTTGCTAATCTCCCTAGCCTGTTCTCCTGCATTCCGCCAATGATTGATCCCTCGCCTCGTAAGTTCTTCATTAAGATATTGTAATAGGTTGAGCTTTGCTCGTACTTGCGAGGACGGATCTATTACAAGACTAAAACTGCAATTATTGAAACGGGATGCCACATTGATACCCTCCCGCACTACGTAATAACGAGTTACATCTTTGGACTTTTCTTCAAAAAATCCTCTCCCGTCTTGTCTAAAGTTTCTCTTTCTAAGGGTAACATCGATTTGTCTATTGAGGTACTTCCTTACCGCTTCTGGGTAATTTCCGTTTTGTTCGGTGATACTTCCCGAGGCAGAAAGAATAACTTCAACTTCAGTTGGAACCCCATCTATTTTCATTGTAACAATTACGCTTGGAGGAATTTTGACATTTCCTGTTGCGATCAATTGTTCTCCTAGAGAAGCTACCGGAATCGTCATTTCTTCGCTAAGTTTTCTAGAAACTTGCGAGGCGCATTTGTAGCCAAATTTCCTTTGGACCCTATATCCCGCGTCATACTCAAC
>JBOGRL010000223.1:0-2980 GCA_050749505.1 Nitrososphaerales archaeon | reverse complement strand
TCGCACAATGTGATATTTTTTTGTCATTCTCCCTCAAACAAGGTATGCAAGCTTTCTAGAACCAAAGGAAGGATTGGCTGTAGAGCTGAATTGAGCAAGAAGAAGATGATCTCTTAAGCTCGGCGAGAATAGATGGTGCGGACCCCTGCTCTTTAGACACATTCAGTAACGGGTACTTTAGTAGCACGGGAGGGGACAGCCTGGAGTGATGACCTCTCCAAAGACAAGACGGGTCTGGGCTCCGGAAGACAAGGTGAGGATAGTGCTCGAGTCTCTCAACACCAACATTTCGATGTCGGAGCTGTGCAGAAAGTACAACCTGACTCCAAACACGTTCTACCAGTGGAGGGAGAAGTTCATCCACGGTGGAAAGCTTGCACTAAGCGGAGGTCTGAAGGATCCAGGCAAGCAGAAGGACGCAGAGGTTGAGAGACTCAAGAAACTGATTGGAGAGCTCACGATCGCCAACGACGCGATGAAGCAGGTACTGCAGGGAGAGGGGAAAAAATGAGCGTCGCGATCATGCTGAGGAAGGGTCTCAGTCTCAGGAAGGCTCTTGCTGCAATCGGATCGTCTCAAGGCTCGTACTACTACAGGCACAAATTCGTTCGAGAGAACAAAGGAAAGCTTCGCGATGAAGATATTCTCTCCACAATCCGAGAGCTCGCCTTGAAGAAACCAATCTACGGGACGAGGATGATGGCAGCTCTTCTCTCAAAGGAGATTGGAAGACCCGTGAACAGGAAATTGGTGCAGCACGCTTACGAAATCATGGGATGGAGCATGCCTCGGATGACAAAGAAAGAGATCCTACGAGCGAAGGATAGGGTCGAGAAGCCGACCGGCATCAACCAGCTGTGGCAATCTGACATGACCTACATCTTCTGTGGAGTCGATGGCTGGTGTTATCTTTTCAACGTCATTGATGTGTTTTCGAGAGAATGGATCTCGTATGTGTTTGACACACTAGCAAAGAAGGAGAATGCGATCCAGGTGATAGTTAGAGCATTGGAGAAACATCCTGAAGCGGCTGGAATTGTAATACTGAGATGCGACAACGGTCCGCAGTACGTAAGCGATGCATTCCAAGATTCCATGAAGGCGCTGCGAGTCAACCTAGAGTTCATAGCATACAGCACGCCAGAGCAGAACGGTCATGTAGAATCGTTTCATGGCAGATTTAAGAAGGAGTACGTGTGGACGCAGGAGTTAAACTCGTTCCAGGATGCAGACAAAGCTATATCTGAAGCATTCATCGACTACAACCAGAGAAGGCCTCATTCGGCTCTCGGATATCTCAGTCCCTATGAATTCCTTTCAAGATTAGGAGTTAAAGTGAATTAGAAAATGGAAGAGGAAAAAATCATGCAGTCAAATGAGCCAAAAGCGTGTCTAAAAAATGGGGTCCAGATCATTATCTTCGATGTGAGGGTGTTTTGTATCCTCATGAATGATGTTAGATATGTTGATAGCTACTCAGTGCTAGCATGAATGGAAAGTCATTGTAGAAGCATTTTGTCTTCTGCTTTAGGATATTGAACCATGATTCCGCACTGTTCCTGTCTGGAATGTTACCTGTTTGTATCGCGTGAAAGATCAGGCCTAAATCTTCCTTCTTTCTTCAATGGGATGCAAATTTGGGCCGGAAAGAGGAAACGAACCGAAGCGCCCAGTAAACGTCGAAAAAGGAGCGTTCAAAAACGAACTAACAATGCGCCATTACCGGGATCACTTGAATTCATGATCTTTATCATCCAACAAAAGTTAATGCGTAAATCAACCCGTCTTCCCAAACACTTCGAATATAATCAACATTCCACATGGAATCGTTAAGATCTCAAACTAAAATATGAGAGATTTGTATTTTGTCCCATTCTAAGCAGTGGAAGATTGATTAAAAATTTTAGATTAGGTGTCGCCAATAGCACCGCTATCTCTGAGCTTGTAAATTATTCACCGGTACCTAAGGTGACTAGCTCATCTGATAAGATCGTTAAATCCTAGAAATGATAAACAGACACCGAGTAATCGAGGTCAAGATCTAATGGCAAGAATCAATCTCTCTCTCGCCTGTAGCAGATATGACAGGACTGAAGTGATATTGGATGGCATTATCAAGCCCGATGGCATTGATTTCATCGTTACCAACACTACAAGGCCAGGTGAGATCTTCTGGCGAATGTTGCTCTTTGACGAATTTGACTGCTCTGAAATGTCATTGGCTACGTTTACGGTGGTCAAGACGGAAGGTAAGAAAGATTGGGAAGGCTTACCTATCTTTACTGCAAAGCATTTCTTCCATACTGATGCCATGGTCAATGTCGACTCTGGAATCAAGGAACCATTGGACCTTGAGGGAAAGAAAGTCGGAGTTCCCGAATACCAGATGTCCGCTGCTGTTTGGTCACGCGGCATTCTTCATGACGAGTATGGGGTTCGACCTGAAAAGATTCACTGGTATATGAGCAGGAGTCGCGGCTTGAGCAGAGAGAAGGTCACAGGAATGGAAGCTCCTGAAAGCATCGATCTTACCATGCTTGAGGGAACGGCCATTGGCGAGGCTCTGGTTAGTGGTCACTTGGACGCCGTGTTGGTATATTCAACTACGCCTTCGCTAGTCGATACTGCGAATCCTGTACTGACGAATAACTCTCGCGTACGAACGCTTTTCCAGGATCCAACTTCTGAGGCCACTCGATACTACAGGAAAAGTGGCATCTTTCCGATCAATCATACTGTAGTCTTGAGGAAAGACATAGCGAAATCATATCCTTGGGCTGCCACTAACATATTCAAAGCATTTGATGCTGCAAAGAAATTAGCGTATGCCAGATGGCAAGAACTAGAAAACTGGGAAAAATTTCCTTCAGCTATTTTCTTGAGCGATGGACTTCTGCAGCAGAAGAGACTCTTTGGAACCGATCCATTTGCGTACGGTTTCAAAGCAAATCTCAAGACGATCAAGACGTTGGCACGATAC